>JAFTDQ010000062.1 GCA_017454075.1 Clostridia bacterium | reverse complement strand
CTATTCAGAATTTGTTGCTCTTCACTTGACAATTCATCTTTATTTGTCATTCGATTTCGACACATGCTCCGTAAACCAGATAGTTGAACCCGGGCAGCGCCGAGATCACGCAGGAATCAAGTGTTTTTTCAGGGTCGGCAGAGATCTTGAGAACGTATATCCTGTAGTTTTCAAAGTTTTTGTCGTATGAAAACTTGACTGCAGGAACGAGTACAGGCGATCTCGGATCAATGAAAGAGGATCCGAACGTAGTACAAACGGTCAGCACCTCGGCGCCGTTGCGGATCGGCCGGAACGTTTCGGTCCCGTCCGTATACCGGAGCTTTATCTCACCCCTTGTTTCTCCGTATTCTCCGGCGCACGGGTACGCCAGGGAATAGCCGACGCCGCCGAGCAGGTACAGGCAGGACGTTTTTGCCCCGACCGGGAGCGTAACGCCGCACTTGTCACCGAACGCGACAGCCGGCCGGCAAACAGCGTCGAATATGAGAGATCCGACCTGCCCGACCTTTGACGGAAGTTCCGGCCCGATCGACGCGCGGCGCACCTTGCGCTGATAAAACCTGCCGCCCATCGCTTTTCCGGATTCGATAAGATCTTTCCATACGTCGTCCGGGGCGGGGGATACGGGGACAGGTACGGTCAGAAGATTGTCAGGCCCGTCTCCGCCGATTATTTCGATGCTTTTCTTTTCTGCAACGGGCGCGTTTATCGACCGGTAGAATTCTTTCAGGACGTTATAACAAATCTTCGGTTTCCTGTCGACGGTGACGAGACCTTCGATCTGAACTCCGTCCACGTCGGCGTCCGGATCTCGGTTCAACTCATACATGTCGGCAAAAGCCCAGTAGATCATTCCCGCAAGCTTGCCGGAGACGAGTCCCTGTCTCATTTTTTCGCAGAAGCGTCTGAATAGAGCCGGATTGTCCACAACGTTCCATCCGCCCCACTCGGTGAAGACAAGCGGTTTGTCGGAAAACGAGGCGTATATTTCATCGATTCTCGACGATCTGCCTTTTTTTGACAGAGAGCCCGACGTGACGGAGTTTATATCGGAGCCGTAGGGATGGTAAGTGTAGAAATCTATCCCGGCTTCGCCGAACATCGGGACCGTCATTTCGGGGCACATGCAGTTTGCCCCGGAAACGTATCTGTCGGGATCGAGAGACCGGCAGACAGAAACAGATTCGTTCAGGAACTCCTGAGTGAAAATACACTCGTTGAAGCCCATCCAGAATGCGACGGAGACGTTGTTTCTGTCCCTGATGACGGTTTTTTTGAGAATCTCCACGGCGCCCCTGGACAGATCGGGGTTGCTAAGATCGGACCACCAGAGCCCGGACTCTTCGCTGAGCAGAAGTCCTATTCTGTCGCACATATCGACGACTCGCTTGTCGTGCGGGTAATGTACAAGTCTGACAAAATTGCAGCCGAGCTGCTTTATCATGACAAGATCCTTTTCTATATCGGAATCCGTCAGCGTCTGCCCCTTTTCAAGCGAACCGAGATCATGCCTGCATACCCCGAGCAGAAGGAATTTCCTGCCGTTCAGATAGAAATTGTGCCCGTCGTGTACAAAGTGTTTGAATCCGACGTCGAGCGATACCGAATCGATCGTTTCATCGCCGTTTTTCAGTTCGACGGTCAGTTTGTAAAGCTCGGGATCGTCGGGCGACCAGAGGCGCGGGGAAGCTACCGAAAACTCGGCGCCTCCCGATGAAACTTGTTCGCCTTTGTACGAGATGCGCGACGCGACGGTCGCTTCGCCTCCCGTGATCGAGGTTTCGATTTTTACGTCGGCTGTCGAAAAATCATCGCTCAGCGCGTATCTGAAAAAAACGTCCGAGATATAAATGCGCGGAACTTCGTCGAGGTACACGGAACGGATGATCCCGCCGTAATTGTTCCAGCCGTCGGTAGGACCGTAAGGCGCGTTTATGTCGTCCGCGTCGACCCGCAGAACGTTGTTCTCGGCGACTGTTTCGGTCACGTCAAAGGTGTAGTGGCAGTACGGGAGCGTCGTGCCGAGCTTAACTCCGTTCAGAGTGATCTCTCCGTGATAGTTTATCCCCTCGAACGTAAGAAGAAGGCGCCGGCCTTCCGGGAGGCGGTACCTGAATTTCTTCTCAAAGGTCGATTTCCCGACGCAGGTGATGGATGACGGAACGGCAATCGTTTCGGCGCTCCGTCCGGGGGTAGAGAAGGACCACGAACCGTTCAGATACGTTCTTTTTCTGACTTCCATGTCATTCCTCCAAGTCCGAGAACGTGAGTTCTCTCAAAAGATTTTTTGTCGCCCACAGAGACGCGCCTATCGCGGCTGCGTTGCCCGAAAGCGTGGAATATCTGACGTTGACTTTTCTGCGCATGAATATATGCGAATCAAACAGCTGCCTGAATTCAGCACCGTTTTCCGAAAGGACTCCCGCGAGCTTGCCGTAAAAAATCACGGTATCTATCGGAAGCATGTTCACGATTGAACTGACGGCGACTCCGAGCTTTTCGCAGAATCCGTGTATAACGGCCTCCGCGTGACGGTCGCCCTCTTTGGCGCGTTCGGCGATTTCCTCGGCCGGGGTGTTCGGATCTCCTCCGAGCGCTTCGTATCTTCGGGAAATCCCTCTTGTAGAGGCGTATTCCTCGAGGCATCCTACGTTGCCGCATATGCAGCGGGGTCCGTGCTGTTCAACGCAGATGTGACCGAGCTCGCTTGAAAAGCCGTTCGTACTGAGATGGCCGTTTATAAGCGTCGACAGACCGACGCCGGAGTCTATCCTTATGAGAGCTATATTGCCGTGATTGTAATCCGAAATATACGAGCCGATCTTCTGCTCCGCAAGATTTATGCAGTCCGGGTCGTGGAGGAGAAATGTTTTGCACCCGAACCGCTTTTCAAGGATTTCGGCGAGACGTACGTCCTTCCAGTCAGGGATCTGAAGAATGCTCGAAGAAACGCCGTGCTGGGTATCAAGAGCGCCCTGTACGGCGACGCCAATCCCGTAGATCATACCCGGAGTCTTTCGGATTATCTCTTCCGTCATCTCCGTTATCTGCTCTATGACGGCCTCCGCGCCGTCCTTTGAAAGCGGCATACCGATACTCTGTCTCACCTGACCGTAACAGTCCGTCGAAACGGCCGTGGCTCCCGAAAGGTTGAGATCTATTCCTATAACGGATCCGCGTTCTTTGTTAACCGAATAATAGGCCGCGCTCCTCCCGTTTGTGCTCGCCTTTCCGTTGCGGACTATATATCCGGCGTCCTCGAGCCGGTCGACCATCGTGGTGACGGTCCCCCAGCTCAGCGACGTCTGGTCCTGGATCTCCCTTTTGGTTATCCTGTCGGATCCGTAAATCGCCATATAAATCGCTTTGAAATTATAAAAACGAATGGTGCTTGGCGACTGGCCTCTTTGATGCTCCATCGTGACCTCCCCTGACTTTCTGACCGATATTATACCAAGCAATGATATAAATGTCAACAGAAAAAGCGACCTGTTATGTTAAATCCGCAATGTGAAAGCGCATGTTGACAAAACATCGCCGAAAATTCGACAAGAAGCAACAAATAGCAAAAAAAAAAAAACAAAACCCGGTTTACAAATGATTTTTATGATGATATAATCCCCGTAGTAATTTAGAGAGAGGGTTTATCGAATCTGATTTTTGTTTTGCTCCGGCATATTGTAAAGTCGATCCGGTGGAGCCCGTTTTTTGGTTTCAGATTTATCAAGTCGTGACGGAATGAGCCGAGGACTTCCGCCTTTGTTGAGTGATTTGATTTTTTTGCCTTTTTGTGTCAGCGGATGACACAATGTAAATAAAGGGAACAAGGAGGAAAAATGAAAAGTAAAATCGTTCGTTTCTGCTCGTTTCTGCTTTCGCTCCTGCTCATTGCGGGCGTCGCCGTGGCGTGTTCCGGCGGAAGCAATGACCCGCCGGCGGTCACCGGCGGAGGCAACGGCGATAACAGCGGAAAGAGAGACGATCTCCCCAAACTGAACTTCAACGGCGAGGAAGTCAAGATCGCCAGCCGGGAGTTCCAATGGTATTACAAAGAGCTCACCGTCGCGCCCGCCGAGGTCATCGACATCGTCGACACTGCGGTATATAAGAGAGAGCTTGCAGTAAACAACAGACTCGGGATCACTCTCAAAAATAATCTTATCGCCGGCTCGGGCACGGACGGATACGAGGTGGTCATCCAGGCGCTTCGTACTGATCAGAATACGGGTGACGGTCTCTATGATATAGGCGTGAACAACATATATCATACGATGGGACACACGACAGAGGAGCTCTTCTACGATCTGAACTCTTTCAAGTACATAGACACGACGAAAGATTATTATTACAGTCAGTTCGTCAAGAACGCCACCATAGGAAACAAACTCTACGGCGTTATGGGAGACGGCACGCTGTCTGCGATGAAATTCGCCTTCGCCACGTTCTTTAACCAGCAGGTCGCGGCAGACATGCAGGTCGGCGATCTGTATCAGGTCGTTCTCGACGGAAAATGGACGTACGAATACCAGTTTAACCTTATCAGGGACGCCTGGAAGGATATAGGGTCTCAGCAGTATGCGATGGATGACGGCGATACCTTCGGTCTTATCACAAACCCGGTGCTCGGCGTCGACCCGTACTGGTCAAGCTTCAACCTCGCTATCCTGACCCCGGATCAGAACAACGGTTTCACGAAGGCTCTTGATTACAAAGCGGCTCAGACAAAACTGACGAGCGCCCTTGAAAAGATCAACAATCTTTTCTACAACTCAAACGGAACGAGGGTGCTCGGACATGAAAAGGACGACAACGAGCTGACGACCACGGCTCCGAGACTTTTCTCTCAGAATCAGACGCTTTTTGCCACGTTCCGTCTTGACGCCGTCGAGAGTCAGTTCCTGCGCGATATGCCGGCAAACGGATACGGTATTATCCCGATGCCGAAATTTGACGAAAATCAGAAGAACTACTACACATACGTCCACGACCTCAGCTCCGTCTTTGTGGTGTCGTACGGCTGTGCGCCGGACAGACATGATATGGTTGGCGCGGCTATCGAGTGTTTCTTCTCGGAGTCCGAGGACGTGAGGCACCAGTTCTTCGAGATTGCTCTCAAGGTCAAATATCAGGACGACGAAAACAACAGTAAGATGCTGGATATCATTATCGACCACATCAAGCTCGACGCGGGATGGATCTATTCCGACGCCGCGAACGGAATCGCCCTTTGCCTCAGGACGCTCGTCCAGGCAGAGTCGAATAACTTCGCGTCATGGTACACCAGGAATCAGTCAAAATTCGTAAACAGCGTTGATGATTTCCTGCTGCAGTTCAAATTCCTTAATCAGTAAATAATATCCAATTAAAAGGAGAAAAATAAAATAATGAAAAGGTTCATTGCATTTATCTGCATGGCTGCCTTGCTTGTGTCCGTCACTGGAGCATTCCCGGTTACTGCCGGGGCGGCAGAGTCGCTTACAAGTATTGATGCTCCTGAAACGATTCTCGGCGCCGGATACAGTTCAATGACGGTCGTGGATCTTTCGGGGTCAAACTACACGCTCACTCAGGGTAACGGCACCGCTTCTGTAACGAACGGATTGCTTGATCTCAAGTGCGACAACGCATGGTCACAGGCCACCATCGCTCCGGGATCCGGTACCGTCAGCGCTACCGGTTATGAGGGCTTGTTGTTCTATGCTGATTGCTCAGACACGGTCGGAAGCAAGGTGTACGTTTCATGCAGAATCAAAGAAAACTGGGATGATGCCTGGACTCGAGACACCTACAATACGAAAATTAATCACGACATCGTAGCTTATTATCAGAGCAGCGGAGGTTGGGTAGATACCCATATAACCTATTCTGACGACAGCCACTCAACAGTCGTTACCGGTAATGGGGAGCGCTTTGAACTTCCCGCACAGTATGAGGGCTGGATCTATGTACCGTTTTCAAGTTACGTTTCAAAATCTTCGAGCGATGATAAAACAATCGTTAGGGGGTTAAGAAGCGAAATTGTCAAATCCCTCATGATCCTCACCGGCGGTTATGAAACCGGAGAAGCGTCGATGAGATTCGGAGATTTCAGGTTCGTTTGCCTTGATAAATCAATACCTTCGACTGTGATCGGCATGTCTGTTGTATCTTCTCAGGAAATCGACCTTACGTCTGCTACTGTTTCATACACCGAGGAGACTGCAGGGACTTCCTTCACGGATGCTAACGGACTTCATCTGGTTGTGAACCCGGGTTCGGGTAACCCGCAGTGCGATATCGTTCTTTCGAAAACGTACGATATGAGCGGATACACCGGCATTATGTTCTATATGGACGGCGTTAACTGCCGCCCCGGCGAAGAGTCAACGTGGACTGCTTCTTCCGCTGTCGGACTAAGACTCAGCGCTCAATCTGGCGGTGGTCAGCCTTACTTCTGGAACAGGGATAATGCGGGCGGCACAGTTGCCGGCATTGATATTGTCGCGTATAATCAGGATGGCGACGGGTGGTCCGAACTATCACCGATGGCCAGTAATAATGAAAGATTTGCTGTTAACGGAAGATATGCAGGATGGGTCTATATCCCGTTCTCAAGCTACGCGATAAACGCCAATTCCACCTTCACAGCTTTCGACCCTGAAGACGTTGAGCTTCAGAGGATTATGCTTCTCCTCCAAAACTACGGTGGTAGCGGACAGTCACAGAGATTCTTCAACTTGAGGTATGTTAACCTTGTTAAACTTGAGGACCAGGCGACCGTGACCGCTCTCCCTGAAATCACCGCATCGATCAGCGACGCGGCCGGCGACGACAAGATCGATCACCTCTATCTGAACGCGGCTATCAGCGCGTCCGAGACGAGACAGGTCGGAATCATCTTCTCCGACAGCGAAGCAAGCTGCGAAGCAGGCGCGAAGCCGCTCTTCATCCGCGTTGCCGAGGAAGGCCACGGAAAGAGCGCAAACGGATTCATCCAGAGCGGATGCTACGGCTCAAACATCATTCGCGCCGAATACCTCGGCGGAGAAGAAGGCGACAGCGTGATCGCGGTATACTGGCAGGAAATGCCGACAAATATCGGAACACTCTATGCCCGCACCTTTGCGAAGAACAGCGACGGCACGTATGATTACGGCGCGATCGCCACGATCGTCCTTAAAGACGGAGTGAGCGTACTCCCGATCGAGTGACAATCGAGTGATAACAGGAGGACATGAAAATGCCGAAGGGAATAATGCTTTTAAGCTCAAACGGAATTGAAAAATCCGTCGACGGAAAAGGCGCGATCATACGCGGAACGTTTGTTGACGCCGCGGGAAAGACCTATAATAACGCCACGCTCGTATCCGGCGTCGTTTACGCCGAAGACGGCTCGTACGTAGGTACCGCCGACAGCGGAACCTGGACAGACGCGTAAGAACGAAACATAATACCTGCGGACCCGCTCGCGGCTCAGTCGTGAGCGGGCGCCGCGCAGACATTCAGGTCTGTTATGGACTTAATAACTAAAAGGAGGTATCAATAATGAGTAAATCATTTCTGAGGATCTCGTCGGTTCTCTGCGCCGTTGCTATGCTTCTCGGCGTTCTTGCGATTGCTTCCGCGGCTCTGACCGCTCCGTCGAGCGTTAACGGAAACAACGTTTCGGGATACAGCGAGATTGATCTCAGCAAAGTTACCTGGAAAAAGAAGACCGACAGCGGCACGGAGCTCGAATCGGGAATAAAAGACGGCAAGATCGTTATAAGTGCCGTGAAGGGATTCAATGAAGGTACGGCCACTCTTCCGTCCGCGTTTGATGTCACGGATTATTCCGGCGTTCTTCTTCACATGGATTTTTCTCAGCCTGAGTGGAATCCACAGAAAGACGATGACGGAAACGTATTGTATACGAAGTGCTATATCGGCGTCAGACTGAGTCTTGCCGATATAACCGGCTACGCCTGGACGCGCGATACCAACAAGGACGCGAACGGAAACTATCTCAACTATGACATTGAGGCGTTCTATTCGGCGGACGGTTCCGGCTGGACAAAGACCGCTTTGGTTTACTCCGGAGAACACAAGCTTGATGAGAGCACCGGAAACGGCGAGCGCTTCATGGTCCCCGCAGGGTTTGTCGGCTGGCTTTATATTCCGTTCACAAGCTACAACACGACCAAGGTTGACAATGACGTAAATAAGTACCCTTCCAAGGGCCTTTATAACAACAGCGTCACAAAGGTCATGGTCCTCACCTGCGGCTCCAAGACAGATGACAGCAAAAACATGATCGTCGACAGTATCGGCTTCGTCAAGTTCGGTGAATCATCGTCCGAGGGCGGCGACACTCCCGTTACCCCGACGCCGGAGCCGACGACCTACAAAGACGGCCGTCCGAGAAAGATTCTCAAATCCTATTACAGCCGCACAAAGCTTCTCACGTTCGACAGCACGATTGCTTCCGACAGCATCAGCATATCCGGCGACAGGTGCACGTTCAGCCAGAAAAAGGTCGGCATTTCCGGCAACGCCGGAGTGCTCACTACCGGCTCCAATACATGTGAGGCGACATTCACGCTCGGCGAGAGCGTCGACCTTACGCAGTATTCCGGCGTCCTCTTCTGGGCGGACGTAAGCGGTGTGAAGGTCAACAAGAACAACGCGACCGGCGTCGCCGTCAGATTCTCTCCCGAGGGCGGCGGCACGATCTGGACGAGAAACAGGATAGACCAGACGGAGCCCGCGATCGACGGTTTCCACGTACGCGCGTATTATCTCGACGGCGAGACCTGGAAGGAATGCGACGAGTCGATAATGAACGGCGAGCGCGTTCAGCTTCCCGAGGGCTTCAAGGGCTGGGTCTACATCCCGTTCAAGAGCTATCTCTCGACAAAAGAGGGAGTTGCAGGCCTTTCCGACAGCGCCAAGGCGGTCAACAAGCTTATGCTCCTCAGCGGCCCGTACAAGACCGCTGACGGCGGAGACGTCGTATTTGACGAGATCCAGCTTGTCAGATTCGGCAACCCCGGTACCGGCGATGAAACCGTTCCCGCCGTTATCGTCTCAGTCGCGGCGATGATATGCGCCGGCGTGACGATGACCGCAGGCAAAAAGCGCAGAAAAAATTCTGACTGACGTGTCGGATCAGAAATAAAAATTCAGAAACGCTAAGGAGGAACAATTATGAAAAAAATTCTGACGGTCGCGGCGGTCGCGATGGCGGTCGCGGTGCTGCTCGGCATTTCCGCGTTTGCAGATCAGGCGCTCCCCGAAAACGTCAAGGGAGAGGCCACGTACGCGCTCACGATGATCGAAGACTTTGAGGACCTCGGAACACGCGCCTCCGTTCCGGCGGGCAGGTGTACGATAGAGCTCGTCGACGGGATCGGCGCGACGGGAAAAGCTCTCAAGTTCGTATCGGGAGAAAACACATCCGAGACGACCTTCAAAATGGCTCAGGAACTCGACTTCCGCGGATATGACGGACTCCTTGTCTGGGTCGATATAAGCGGATGCAGACCCAGCAAAAACGACGCGGTCGGCATAGGCGTACGTCTCTGGTCGCTTTACAGCTCCGGCGGCGACGATTATATGTGGACAAGGAATACCAAGGAACCTGTCCTCGAAGATTTTGAGATAGTAGCTTATTATCTTGAAGACGGAGAATGGAAGGCAACCGATCCGTCAATTATGAACGGCGAGCGCAATCAGCTCCCTAACGGCTACAAGGGCTGGGTCTATATCCCCTTCTCGAGCTACATTACGGTTCACGGACCGGAAGATAAACCGGTCGCCGGCCTTTACGGCGAGGACGTTGTGAACAAGTTCATGCTTCTCACCGGACCGTATGATTTCAAGAACGCCGACGGAGAGTTTTCGAAGGATCAGGTCATTGTTTTCGACGACCTTCAGCTTGTCAAGCTCGGCGTCTCTCAGGACGGCCTCGAAGCTGCGCTGAAGGAAGCACGCGGCGAGGAAGATGACGTGACCGAAGAGTCACAGCCGGCGGACTCCGAATCCGAGAGCGAATTCGACCCGTTTGCGGAGGATGATGAAGCCACCGCGAAGAAGGACGATCAGACCGAGAAGGCGACTCCGAATACCGACGCCGGGACAAAAAAGCCGGCCGAGGGCTCTGATAACAAATCCAACACGGGTCTCATTATAGGGATCATTGCCGGCGTTGTTGTCGCAGCGGGTATCATTGTCGCTGTCGTTCTTTCAAAAAAGAAAAAATAAAGCACGGTAACCAAAACTGAGACTTTTCACCGGACATGCCGACGTAAGACGTGTCGGCGTGTCCGGTCTTTAAATGAAATGAAAAAAATAATTACAGCCCTTGTGCTTGTGCTCGCCGCCGTGTTGTTCGCCGCCTGCTCGACGGGCGGGAACGGAGCGACGACCGAAACGGAAGATTACTCTGATCTCGTCATAAACGACTCAAAGACCGTCCGGTATTCCGAGCTCGGCATGTCGGCGTATACTCTGAAAAGTTCTAACAGGCGCGTGGCCGACGCCATTGTAGTAAAGAACGAGACCCTCGGGATAGTTGTCCGCGCTTACAATCCCGGAACCGCCGTCATTACCGTCACCGACTGGTGGGGAAGGACCGGTACCGTCGAGGTCACCGTGAACGAAAAGGCGCTCATTGCCGAAACGAAGGTAACCTCAAAACCGGATGACGGAATAATTGACCTGAAGGCGTTCGGAGCTCGCGGAAACGGATCCGGCGGAGACGCCGAGATCCTCCAGAACGCGATAAACGAGCTCGGCAGGAAGGGCGGCGGAACGCTCTATATTCCCGCTGGCGTATATCACATAAACAGCAACGTTATTCTCTGTGAAAATATCGACATAGAGCTTCAGGGAAGGGTCGGAAAGGCGACCGACGGCTATACCGACGAGCTGAAGAGCCGAATCGGCGACGGCGAATTTGCCGTTCTGACAGCTCCCGCATTTATTAACCACGATCCCGCCGGCCCGGGCACGAACGCTTTCGGGAATATTGTGATACGCGGCGGAGTCATGGACATGCAGGGCTATCTGTCGGACGGGGCTCAGATCGACGTCGATCAGGCGGGCCCGGCCGTCGGGTCTACCAAAAGCTGCGTTATGATCTTCGCAAACGCTAAAGGGCTGACTTTCGAGGACGTTGTAGTCAAGGACATATACAACGGTCACGCCTTCCAGCTGACGGGCGCCGAAGACATGGCGATCAGAAACTGCCTTTTCGCCGGATATACGATCAGAAGCGAAACGAAGGGCTCGAAAAACGATATCGTAACGACCCGTGAAACCATACAGATAGAGTACGCTCACAGCGGCGCGATTCCTCCGACTTTCTATGAGGAGGGCGAATACTATTTCTGCCGAAACGTCGAGATAACCGACTGCTGTTTCACAAAGAGCGACAAAGCGGGATATCACGAGATCCCGATAGGTCAGCACGGTATGAACGGCAGACCCAACTGTACCGGGGTAAAGATAACCGGCAACGTTTTCGATAACCCGTATATCGCCGGGGTCCGGCTGCTTTGCTATCACGACGTCGAAATAACCGGCAACACGTTTGTCTCATCGCATTCGTCGACCGGTTTCAGCAAAAAAAACTGCTCGATGATAATTGCACCCCTGATTTCATCAGACAAATCCTACGACGGCAAACTGAAAAACGGGAAAACCGCGACAATACGGTACTGCAACGGCTGGGAGCAGGACGGCACGAAAAACGTCACGATAAGCGGTAATATTTTTGAGATTTGCAAGGGATCGCTGTTCCGTGTTCTTGTCGCGTCGTCAAATATACTCGAAACAGGCGCGAGGAGCGTCGAAAATCAGATCAGACAGGTCGAAGGGCAGCTGGTGGGTGATCGCTTTACGGGCTATCTTCCGGTGTCGAACGTGATAGACGGGTTATATTTTACCGGAAATACCGTGAAATTCGGCGGCAAGCCCGCAAACACCGCAAACTGGATTCAGGTCAATTACACGAGGAACTTCGTTTGTTCCGATAATAACGTAAGCGGATACAGCGGCTTTTCGGACAGTTCCGACGGTATAAACGGGCTTCTGACTCTCGGAAACATCAGCGGAAACGATGCGAAAACCAGAGTGATAACCGCCTCCGTAAGCGACAAAAAGATCACTCTCGAAGGGCTTAACGGCAAAAAACACGTATATATTTCGGACGGTGCCGAGAGGAAAATCACTCTGAACGCAGATGACGGAGTTAAAGAACTTGAAATGTCGTTCAGCGGCGGAAACGTGACCGTCAGAGTGACCTGCTGCGAAGGATATGTTTTCAGCGGATGGTCGAAGGGTTCCGAAATGCTCGACTCGGCGTCCAACGAGACGCTAAAGGGCGATCTGACGCTTACGGCTGTAACCACAAAGAAGTAAATCGAAGGGGGCGGCTAAATGAGAAATAAAATAATTGTTTTGCTTATTTCGCTTTTCGCCGTCCTTCTCGCAGGATGCGGGAGCGGCAAAACCCAGCCCGGCAAAGACGATCCGGACGTCCGGCTTCCGACAGACAACAGGTACGTCGGCATCACGAAGCTCGGCGTTTCTGTCGATACGGCGGTTTCGGACAATCCCGGCGTGGCGGACGCCGTAGTGAACGACGCCGGAGATACCGTAATAATCCGCGCGTTTGCTCCCGGCCGCGCGAGACTGGTATTCCGTGATTTTGCCGGTCATGAGGCTGCTGCCTCCGTATCCGTAAACGGGGAAAACAGGATTTCCGATTTCTCGATCGACGCTTTTCCCGGTGAAAAGGGTATCGCCGACGTGAGACTTTTCGGCGCGACGGGCAACGGAGGGACGAACGACACGTCAGCAATACAGTCGGCGATAGATTCTCTCGGCGTCGACGGAGGGACCGTATATATCCCCGCAGGAAGATACAGGATAGACAGATTAATCCTGCGGGACAACGTTTCGATAATCATGCAGGGAGATCTCGGGGACGCCCGCGACGGGTTTACCGCAGAGCTCTCGGAGAGAATTGAACGGGGGGATTTTGCCGTTCTTGTTGACAATCTCACCGTTAATAACCTTATAATCAACCACAATCCGGCCGGATCCGGAAGGAACGGCGCCGGAAATATTCTTATCAGAGGCGGCGTTGTCGATCTTAACGGCGCGACCGTATCAGGAAAACAGATAGACACGGAAATGGCCGGCCCCGCAGAGAACGGAGGAAGGGGAGATACCTGCGCGTGCGTGTTCTCATGTGCTTCGGGGCTGACCGTTGAAGGCGTTATTTTCAGAGACAGCTATAACGGCCACGGTTTTCAGATAGCGGGTGCCGAGGACGTTATTATCAGGAATTGCCTCTTCGCGGGATTTACGGTTCATGCGAACAGCGCGGGTTCGATATCCGATCTCACGCTCACCCGCGAGACGATACAGATAGAATACGCGCACAGCGGCGCGATACCTCCGTCAACGTTCAGGGACGGGGAATATTATCACTGTAAAAATGTGGAAATCACCGGATGCTGCTTTACTAAAAGCGACAGAGCCGGATATATAATGATACCGATCGGGCAGCACGGAATGAACGGCGCACCGAACTGCACCGGACTCAAGATAAAAGACAACGTTTTCGACAATCCCTTTCTCTACGGTATTCATCTTCTGAGTTATGAAAACGTTGAAATAACAGGCAACAGATTCATTTCTTCGAAAAAGAACTTCGGTTATTCGGACACCGACTGCGTTTTCATTCTTTGCAATCTTAATACGCCGGGGCAGACGTATTCCGGCAAAACAAAGCAGGGAGAGGACGTGACGGTTACGTACTGCAATCCCTGGGAAAATCGCGGCACTCATAACGTACTGATAGAAAACAACGAATTCAGTATCACAGGTAATTCATTTTTCAGGGTGCTTTCGGCAATAGGGACCAGATACGCGGTCGGAGCGGCCGGAGTAGAGGGTCAGATCCGTCAGGAAAAGGAGACGCTCCTCGGGGTGGCCTATACCGGATTTCTTCCGGTACAGAACGTGATCGACGGCTTTTCATTCGTAAACAATGATGTGAACCTCGGCGGAAAGCCGGCCGGGGGACACAATCTAATAGAGATAGCAAACGTCAGAAATCTTGTATTTTCAGGAAATGAACTGAAGGGATACGATCGATTTTCCAGATCTTACGAGGGCTTCCAGGGAGCCGTCGTCGGAATGATTACAAACGGTCAGGACGCCGTTAAAAGGACGGTTTCGACCTCCCTGAAAAACAGATTTGTAATTCTGAAAACGCCGGACGGAGATATAAGAATCAATTCAGACGGCTCGGAAAGAAAAATCATTTTACTTGCGCCCGAGGGAACCGAACAAATAAACGTTGACTATGATAAAAGAGGCAACTGCATAATCACTGTCAGACCCGAAAAAGGTAAATCCTTCTCGGGGTGGGTGGATGAGCGCGGAAATCCGTTCACAGAGGATGCGTCGCTCCGCTCGGACCTGACAGTAAAGGCCGTAGTTAAATGAAACGCGGGATAAGGGTCTTTGCGGCGATAACGCTTTCTGTTCTATTTGCATTAACCGGTTGTTTCGGACGGAACGAAATTCCGCATAGCACTCATCCTGGGACGACCGCCGCAAAGACAGAACCGGGCGAAACGTCCGCGCTGACCGAAGATTATGGATCATACCGTCTTACTCCGGAATCGGATGAAACCGGGTCCGAAGGAAACGATTCTTTTTCCGGATCATCTTCGGAGCGTTCAGAGCCGGAAGAAACCGAAAGTTCCACGGAAAAAGATACGATAACGAACCAGCCGTCAACGTCCGCTACGTATGAGACGGACGGGACGACCCGGTCTTCCGAAACAACCGTGCCGCCCGGTCCAGCTCCGGAACCGGTATTCCCGCCGGATTTGCCAGGTGACGACGAATATTCGCAAAGAACCCTGCTGAGCTTTGACGGGGACGTCACCGGAGACAGAATTTCTTTTTCACCCGGTAGGTGCCGGTTTGAACTTGACGGCTCGGGCGGCGTTTCCGGCGGGGCGCTGCGGCTCATTTCAGAGGATAATACCGCCGAAGTATACATCTCTGTCGAAGAAACCGATTTTTCTCCATACGACGGGCTGCTGTTTTATGCCGACGTCAGCGGAGTTGTCCCGTCAAAGAACGATGCGACGGGCGTTGCCGTCAGACTGTGGTCTTCAAAGTCACAGGGAGGGAATGATTATATCTGGACAAGAAATACCGCCGCTCCTATCGTACTTGGTCACGAGATAAAGGCATATTATTACGAAAGCGGATTGTGGAATCTCTGCGATGCTTCGATAATGAACGGCGAGCGGGTTCAGCTTCCGGACGGTTTTGCCGGATGGGTCTATATTCCTTTTTCAAGCTATGTGACTGTCAGGGGACCGGAAGGAGATCCCGTTTCCGGCATACCTGACAGAAGCGATATAAACCGACTCATGCTGCTGACGGGTCCGTACAGCGCTGCGGGTTCCGGAGGACAGAATAATTACGAGATCATTTTTGATGAAATAAATCTCGTTCGGATCGTTACGCCGCACGACACCGGCGGCGGAAGCACGGCGTTTCTCGGTTACGACAGACTCGGCGTCTCGGGTAAAGCAACTTATTCCCCGACCGGCATAGTGTCGGTTATCCCGTCGGAAAACGGACAGGGTTTCGACGTACAGGCCCTGAATGAAGGCAGCGCGACCGTGACGGTAAACGACCCGTGGGGGCATACGGCGGAATTCAGAGTGGAGGTCAGCTCCGGACTTATGATCGAATCATTGAACGTAACAACGAAATATTCTGATAAAAAATCGGTGAACGTCAGGTCGTTCGGCGCCGCGGGCAACGGAGTGACCGATGACACGCCGGCAATTCAGGCAGCGATAAACAGTCTTAAGGGGCAGGGCGGGACGCTTTATTTTCCGGCCGGCGTTTATCCTGTCACGCGGCTGATCCTCTGCGGTGACCTCACCATTGTTCTGGAAGGTAACGTGTCTGACGTCAGCGAGGGGTTTACAGAAACTCTTAAAAACAGAATCGAAAACGGCGAGTTCGCCGTGATCAGAAATTCTTTTGCCAGCGCAAATTTCATGCTCAATCACGACCCGGCGGGATCGGGACGAGCAGGAGTCGGAAACATAAAAATCACAGGCGGCGTTATCGACATGAACGGATCGGTCCCGAGCGGGGAACAGATTGTCGATATTGACAAAGAAAGGCCGGCCGCGGGCGGCGCGTCAAACTCCTGCGCTTTCGTTTTTTCGAACGCTAGCGGTTTTACCGTCGACAACGTTGTCTTTAAGGACAATTTCAACGGTCACGCCTTCCAGCTTACCGGGTGCTCTGACGTGATAGTCAGAAACTGCCTCTTTGCGGGATACACGGCGACAAAGCAGAATATGACGACCCGTGAGACAATACAGATCGAATACGCTCACAGCGGAGCGATTCCGCCGTCGTCATACGATCCCGGCGAGTATTATTTCTGCAGAAATATTGAAATTACTGGCTGCTGTTTCACAAACAGCGACAAAGCGGGATATCACATGATTCCGATAGGTCAGCACGGGATGTGCAAAGAACCGAACTGTACCGGGCTGAAGATAACTAACAACGTCTTCGTCAACCCTTATATAAACGGCGTAAGGCTTCTTTCATACGCTGACGCGGAGATAAGCGGAAACCGGTTTGTTTCAGCTCTTCCGGGGACGGGAGACACGTCCGGGGGCACTCCTGGTTTTATAAATATACCGCTTAAAACTTCGGACGTCTCGTATAACGGAAGGACTGTCCCGGGTGAGGAAAGAAAAATCATTTACTCCCGCGCCTTCGAGCATCTCGGGACAAAAAACGTTTCGATCAAAGAAAACACCTTTGAGTTCTGCCGGGATTCGGTATTCAGAGCGATCAGCATAAGCGCACCGCGGCTTTATACCGAGGGCCTCGGTTTCGTGTCGGATGAGATCCGTCAGGTCCCCGGAACGCTCCTCGGAAACACTTATTCCGGATTTGTCAGAGTATCAAACACGATTCGCGGGATAAGGATAGAGAACAACATTCTGAAATATTCCGGATCTCCCGTATCAAGGGACTGCTGGGCGTTCTCTGAAAACGCATACGACGTTTACGTCGGAGAAAATGCAATCGAAGGGTTTGACGGCTTCGTTTTCTCCGATCTCGGAATAAACGGTCTGCGTATCATAAACTGTCCTTCGGGAGAGCGCGCCAGAATTCTTTCTGTAATCTTCGGGGACCCCGGTTACACCGTCACACTCTGCTGCACGGACGGAGAGCTAGTTATCACCGGGCAGGCTCCGGTATCGCTGACCCTGACGTGGGATGAAGGCGTCGGGAGGCCGGAGGTTAAAACAAACGAGGACGGATCGGCCGAAATCTCGATTTCTGCGTCTGTCGGGAAAATCACGGCCGTATCGGGTGTTCTTCCCGATGACGGTAAACTTTCCGAAGACGTCACGCTTCACGTCTCAAACTGACGGAGAGCCATAAAAAGCAAATCCCCGAAAGGGATTAAATAAATAACAATGGAGAACAAGATGAAAAAGCTAAAAATAGGTCTTGTAGGAACAAGCCAGCACAGTTTTCCCGGAGACAAGGAAACGGCGTACGGGAAATGCGTTGAAGGAATGAAAAAACTTTCCGAAAAGATCGGGTTTGATCTTTCGGTTTACAACGAGACAGTAATAACCGCCGCGGACGCGGGTGGCGCGCTGAAATATTTTGAGAACGAAAATATTGATTTTCTTATGATACAGCACACGTCGTACAGCTCGGGTTATCTTGCCGACGCTTTCGGAAGATGGGCAGTTTCGCACGACGTAAAAATCGGTCTCTGGGCGATTCCCGAAGGCGTTGATTCGGGTGTCGTTCCGTTCAACTCGATGTGCAGTATAAATATGCATCAGGCGATACTTTATCACTATTTCAAGGATATGAAAATCAAGGCGAAGTGGTTTTTCGGATATCCGGATGACAAACGCTTCATCGCCCGTCTCGATATTACAGTCAAGGCGCTTCGTTCGATAAAGAACATGAACAGTTCAAAGATCGCGCTAATCGGCGGAATCGCCCCCGGTTTTAACGATCTTTATAACGACGAGCGCCAGTTCCTGAAGCTTTTCAAAGGTCTTGAATACAACCGGCTTGTGGAATACGACGAGATCAAGTCGATCGCTCTTTCAATTCCCGAAAAGGATGCAGAAGAAACGGCAAAGACGATGCTCAGCTGTTCCTGCGGGATCACCGACATGGCAAAACCGGTTCTCGTGACGAGCGCGAGATTCTACCTCGCTTATAAGAAGTTCATTGCGGACAACGGGTATGACGCGCTCGCGATCAGCTGCTGGCCCAAGTTCATGGACGATTTCCGTTATTCCGTATGTTCGGTTATCGGGCAGCTCAACGATGAGGGGACCGTTGCGGGTTGCGAAGGCGACGTCCTTTCGACGATAAGCATGCTTGCGCTGAGCTATATGACGGACGACGTGACTATGCTCATGGATCTCACGAAATTTGATGAGAGCGACGATTCCGTTCTTATGTGGCACTGCGGACCCGCGGCGTCCCGCTTCGGAAAGAAGTACACTCTCAGCTGCAATTTCAGCGGCACGGATCACATCAAGGGACAGCCGCCCGTTGGTCTCGGCGTGGCGCGCGATCTGGTGTTTGACCCGATGCCTGCCACCGCGTTCCGGCTTACCGGAGAATGCGATAAATATTTCCTGCTGACAGGCGAGTTCATGGGCGATACCAAACCGAGCATGACGGGCAGCCGCGGCTGGATGAACAAACTGAAATTCAACGGCAGGGATATAAAGGCGCTCGATCTCATAAACACGGTCCAGTCGACAGGTTTCCAGCACCACTATCCGATCGCTGCTGGAAACATTGAGCAGGTCGTAAAAGAGTTCTGCGCCTGGCTGGGTCTCGCTCCGCTTGAGGAAATACCGTACGAAGACTGTCTTCAGGTTCTTCTCTGAGAGGTGAAAAGATATGAAAAACAGGATTTCAATGACCGAAATGTTCCGCGGGAACATGATTCTCAAAAAGAGCGGCGATCCCGCAACCCTTATGGGAACGGGGCCGATGTCCTATGAATTTATAAAAGCGCAGCTGCTCAACGCGATGGAGAGGGACTACCCCGTTTATTTCATTGCGAGCCGCAATCAGGTCGACAGTGACAGCTTCGGGCACGGCTACGTGCGCGGATGGGATCAGAACAGATTTATAAAGGACGTCGACGCCGTCGCCGAGGAAATAGGATTCAACGGGCTCTGCTACATCAGCCGCGATCACGGCGGACCGTGGCAGAGAGACGAGGAACGCCGCGCAAAGCTGCCGACCGAAGAGGCGATGGCGCTCGGAAACAGATCATACGTCGATGATATGAAGGCGGGCTTTGATCTTCTTCACATAGACCCGACAAAGGATCCTCACATACCGGGGACGGTTCCGCTTTCGGTTGTTCTCGACAGAACTATTGATATAATAGAGTATCTCGAAAAAGTAAGAAGGGAAGAGGGACTCGGGGAGGTCGCCTACGAAGTCGGGACCGAAGAGACAAACGGCGGACTTACGTCGCAGAACGCGTTTGAGGAATTCATTACGGAACTTATACGCAGGCTTGACGAGAAACGTCTTCCGCGTCCGCTCTTCGTCGTCGGACAGACCGGAACGCTTACGCGCCTGACCGAAAATATCGGGCACTATGACAGGGATTTTGCCGTTAAGCTTTCGGAAATCGCCGAAAAGTTCGGAGTGGGACTCAAGCAGCACAATTCCGATTATCTCAGCGACGCGCTTCTTCTTGAACATCGTTTTCTCGGCGTCACGGCGGCAAACATAGCACCGGAGTTCGGAGTGATCCAGACAAGGGCGTATCTTGAGCTTCACCGTGCCGAAAAAGATCTCTGCGGAGACAAGGCGTCCGATCTTAAGAACGTAATGACCGACGCCGCCGTGAAATGCGGGCGCTGGCGTAAATGGATGGTCGATCCTAAAATTGAGACGATGTCTCACGAGGAAATCCTCGCCGACGCGGACCTTGCCGAAGTCATTACCGAAAACAGCGGCCACTACACTTATGAAGATCCCGCGGTACGCGCAGAGATAAATAAAATGACGGCCAATCTCAAAGAAAAATACATAGACGTCGGCGAGTACGCCGTCAAAAAGCTCTGGGATTCCGTCGACAGATACTCGTACTGTTTCAATCTCTGGGGCAGAACCGGAAAAATTCTCAGAACTGTCGGGAAATGAAAAAACTTCCCCGTCCGGCGCAGGGCGTCGGACGGGGAATTAATCGGGATTTATCAATGATAAAAAACTTTGTTTTTGATATCGGCAACGTCCTTGTGGACTGGCATACAATGCCTTATATCATCGGCACGCTCGGTTGTTCCGAAGAACGCGCAAGAGAACTTGACAGGATCGTTTTTGAAGGCGCGGAGTGGAAAAACGGCGACAAGGGTCTTTTCAGCAGGGAGGACACGCGAACCGCGCTGCTTGAAAAATATCCCCTGGAGAGTGAGGACGTATCTAAGCTACTCGACGGAGCCGACGGAATACTCAAAGAATACAGGTTTAATACCGAAATACTGAGAAAGCTCAGGTCGCTCGGGTTCGGAGTGTATTATCTTTCAAACACAAACCCGCAGGCGTTTGAATACATGAAGGAAAACTGCTCGTTCTTCGATCTTATGGACGGTGGGATCGCGTCTTTCAAAGAAAAGCTTCTCAAGCCTTCTCATGCTATTTTTGAGCTTTTTGCCGAAAGATTTGATAAAAATCCTTCAGAATGCTGCTTTGTCGACGATACGGAGGTCAATACAAAAGCGGCAGCAGAGATCGGATACGGAGTAATAACTCTGAAAAGACCGGATTACCTTTCGAAGGAAATCTCGTCCGTGATCGGTTCTGAATTTTTAATATGAATTACCGTTTTGTAAAAAAGTGCGTCTCATGTTTTCTTGCTCTGATTGCTGTCCTCGGGGCTTTTTCGGCCTGTTCAGCTCCGGGTGACGAAACGGTTACGACAGAGGGGCGGGGAACCAATGTGGTTTCGGACGTATTGACAACGGAGGTGGCTAAGGTGTATAATACCGTTACGATCACTCCTGAAGAAGCTATCGGGAAAAACCTAATTAAGATAACAGGGAGATATGATATTCTCGAAAACGGCGCGATTTCGTGCGACTGGACGGGCAGCGGGATTGAGTTCAAAGCCGACTGCAAAGGTCCCGTTGCGGTTAACGTGAGCTGCGATCAGACAAGAATAGGCACAGGCGGGGCGACCTCGTTCTTTACTGTCTGGGTCGACGGAAAAAGGGACGACAGATTTGTTCGCTATTCCGAAAACGAAAAAGAGACAGTCAACGGAGTCCGCGTTCAGGGGAGAAAAAAGGACATAATTCTCGCAGAGGATCTCGACGCGGGAGAACACATTTTCAAGATTGCCAAACAGGGAGACCCCAGATCCGGTCTTGTTCAGATAAACTACATAAAACTGAAAGGCACGCTTCTTGACCGTCCCGAAGACAACAGACTGTATATCGAGTTTATAGGCGATTCGCTCACCTCGGGATACGGAAATCTCGGATCGTCCTCATACGGCGACGGCGGTTCAAGGTACGAGGACGGTACTCTCGCCTACGCATACCGTGCCGCGGAAAAGCTTAAGGCGGACGTAAGCATTATCGCAAGACCGGGGATCGGCCTCATAGCCGGATCGGACAAGGATTTTTCGGTTCAGATGTTCAACATTTACCATCTCAACTGCTTCTGGAGATCTGATTCAGCAGAATATAAGCCCGAAAGAATTCCCGATCTCGTTGTCTACAATCTCGGAACGAACGACAAAAGCAACGGCGCAGATCCTAAGGAATACGGCGTGAAACTCAAAGAGTTTATCAACGTTCTTTACGGTTATTACGGAGAGGTCCCGGTTCTTATCCTCGTTAATAAACAAATACAGACCGTTTTTCTGACTCCTACCAAGGACGCGGTTAAGGATTTTCCGCTCGTAAAGGTGACGGACTACCTTCGTCACACAGGCGGTTACATGAACCACCCGACGGCCGATGAAGGCAAAACCGAAGCAATTAAGCTTGCGGATCAGATAAAACTGTTTTTCCCGGATCTTTTAGGATAAAAAAGCCTTTTTACGGAGGGCATCATGAAACATATTGCGGTCGCCGCACACCAGGGAGTCGTAAGCGGCGGATATATACTCGGGAACACGCTTGACGCGTTTGATATAGCGCTCAAAGACGGAGCTGAAATAATCGAACTTGATGCGACGCTGTGCGCCGACGGAACGGTCTATACTTTCCATCCGGGAACTGAACCGGCGCATCTCGGCATCGAAAAGAACGCGCTCGGCAGAATGACGTCGGAAGAAATCGCGCCGCTAAGGAGAATTTTCCCGGACGGACACAAATCTCCATGGCCTCTTTACACGCTCGAGGAATCTCTCGATCATCTGAAAAACCGATGCCTGATAAACGTCGACAAGTCCTGGACCTGTCTTCCCGAGATTGTCAAGGCGGTTAACAGAGTCGGCGTCGGAGAACAGGTGATTTTCAAAAGCAACATCAGGGGCGACAACTGGATGAATGAACTCAGGGCGGAAGAGGAGATAGCTCCGCGGTTCAGGTATATGCCGGTCTTCTATGAGAACGATATCGCCTCTGAGATCGTCGAAAAAATGAATATCAATTTCTATGGTGCGGAGATCTGTTTCAAAACGGAGGACAGTGAACTCGCGTCGGACTCTTTTATCGAAAAAATGCACAAAAAGGGTGTGAAACTCTGGGTCAACTCCATCGTTTTCAATTATAAAACGGTGCTCAGCGCCGGTCATAACGATAACGTTTCGCTGCTTGATCCGGATGCCGGATGGGGCTGGCTCGCCGGAAAGGGCTACGATATAATTCAGACTGACTGGGTGCTGCACTGCAGACAGTATTTAAATTCTTTGGCGTATTAATTCAGCCGTATATCATGTTCACGGCACGTCGGTATTCCGCCGTGCCGTGAAGTATTTTCAGGATTGTAACTCAAAATAAAAAATGTCGGAAAATAAGGAATTATTTGAAAATAAGCCGGTTCTCCCGGCGGTGCTGAAGCTTGCGCTTCCTTCCGTGGCCGGTCAGATCGTGCTTGTCATATACAATATGGCCGATACGTTCTTCGTGGGAATGACCGGGAGCGACCCGATGCTCGCTGCGGTTACGGTCAGCATGCCGGCCTTTATGCTGCTCTCCGCCGTGTCTAACTTTTTCGGTATAGGCGCCGCGGGAGTTATGTCCCGCGCAATGGGAAAGGGAGATGACGCAAAGGCAAAGAACGCTTCCAGGTTTGCGTTCTGGGGCTGCCTTGCCGTAACTTTCGCTTACTCGCTTGTCTCTTTTTTTGCCTCCGGCTTCTACGCCGATCTTCTGGGCGCCAAGGCGGCGGCGGTACACGACTATACCGGTCAGTATCTGAGGATCGCCGTTTCGCTCGGCGGCATACCGACCGCCGTGTGCACCATGCTCGCTCACATAGTGAGATCGGAGGGCAGGTCCGTTCACGCGTCGGCAGGCCTAATGCTGGGCGGTCTGCTCAATATAGCTCTCGATCCGCTTTTCATGTTTGTAATTTTTCCGAAGGGAAACGAAGTCGCGGGAGCGGCGGCGGCCACGGTGCTCTCGAACGTTATTGCGCTTATTTACTACGTCGCGGTCGTTCTGATCATGAGAGAGAAGGGAAAGACCTGCATCTCATACAAGTTCAGGAAGGAAATGCTCGACCGGCGGCTTGTCAGGGACATAGTCAAGACGGGTCTCCCCGCGTTTATAATGACCCTTTTCGAGAATATATCGTACGCGGTGCTTGAGAATATCGTGGCGCTGTCGGACGTAGCGGCTCAGGCGGGTCTCGGTGTCGCAAAAAAGATAAATATGCTTGCTCATTCAACCGTCAGGGGAATGTCTCAGGGCGTCCTGCCCCTTATCGGATACAATTATTCGAACGGAAACCGCAGGCGAATGAAAAAGGTGGTGTTTACTACAGCGGCGATCTCCGTGACGTTCTGTCTGATCTGCATGTGCGCTTTCATTTTCCTCGGAAGGGGTATATGCGGTCTGTTTATAAAAACGGAAGGGCCTTCCCTTGATTACGCGGTGCTTTTCCTCACCGTACTTTGCGTGGGGGCGCCGTTCTCGGCATGGGCTTACACGGTTATTTCGTTTTTCCAGGCGACCGGCAAAGGGGTTCGTTCTTTTGTGCTGGCGATTTTGCGCAAAGGCCTGCTTGACATCCCCCTTATGTTCATTCTCAACTCGATGCTCGGGGCGACCGGCGCTGTCGCCGCCACACCCGTCACAGACGCGATATGCTGTGCCGTCGCCGCGATAATGTTCGGAGTGTGGATCAAGTCACACGGTCAGAACAAACCGGCAGTTTGAAAGAACGGTTCAGCATAATCATATTCCGAACCGTTTCAGGCTTCCACAAAATACGTAAAAGGCACCGGTTGGTGCCTTTTACGTTTTTTGGTGCGGGCGACAGGGGTCGAACCTGCACGCCTTACGGCACAAGAACCTAAATCTTGCGCGTATGCCAATTTCGCCACGCCCGCTTTTTATACGTCCTGCCGGGCAAACGCCGCCAGTCTTTTTCTCAGGTCGTCTCCTCCCTGAAGAAAAACGCCGGTGACGTTATTTCCGAATCTGAAAACGAGGACCATCCTCTTTTTCGGGAGGATATCGGGGAATAGATAAACCGTTTCCGTTCGCAATCCTCCGTCAATCGATTCTTTTTTAAGGTCTTTCCACTCTTTTGCCGTAAGCACGCCGGTGATCAGCGAGGCGCTTCTGCGGAAAATTATCCCTCTTCCCGTCCTTGCGGCGCAGAAATAACCATCGTCGACTGTGTAGAATATATCGCAGATCAGATACCTGTCCGTGATCATAAACACAGCCGAAAGCGAAAGAGCCAGCACAGCGAGAAACGGCGCCTCCGGCAGCGGAGTCAGACGGGGGATTACGACAGAAGCTGTCGCCGCTGCGAAAAGGATTATGCACACGGCGGCCGCCGGAAATCTGTTTCTCTCGGGTCTGAAAAACATCAGAGTTCACCGAACGAGAAAAGCATCTCCCCGTTATTCACGGAAAGGGTACCGAAGGACGGACCGCCCCTCTCGGGAAAACCGACCGAACCGGGATTGAAAAGTGTCACGCCGTTTTCCGTTCTCAGGTCGCGCGCGTGAGTGTGACCGTAAAGCGCGGCGTCCGCGCCGATCGACGATGCGTAGCCGACCAGAGCGTCGGTGCCGAGCTTAACGCCACGCGTGTGCCCGTGAAGCAGGAGAAGCCGCTTTCCGCCGAAAAACACGACCCGCTCTGCCGGCGCGTCGGAATAAAGATCGCAGTTCCCGGAAACCGAGTAAACGGTCAGCCCGATTCTCTCCGCCTCCCTGACGTCACGAAGCCCGTCGCCGAGAAAAAATACGGCGTCGGGTCGTGATATCGCGCAGGCTCGTCTCAGTATTTCGGCAACTCTGTCGGAAAAACCGTGCGTGTCCGAGATAATCAGGGCGTCCATCCGGGGTTCAGCGGTCGTCTTCGGCGATCTCGACCTCGGTTCTGACGTTGTCGAGAGAACCCGCCGCTTTCATGAGCGTACGGATGCTTTTTGCGTTCTTTCCGTGTTTTCCGATGATCTTTCCCATGTCGGAAGGAGCGACGTGAAGAGTGAATACGACGGTGTCTCCGTCTTCTTCTGTCTCGGTGCGCACCTCGTCGGGATAATCGACTATCGCACGGGAAACGTCAAGCAGAAGTTTTTCGAGATCAGGCATTTTTTCACCCGATTATGTTCTGCTTTTTGAGAAGAGCGCGTACGGTCTCGGTGGGCTGGGCGCCGTTCTTTATCCATTCGTTCGCTTTTTCACCGTTTATCACGATGTCGGCGGGATTCTTCATCGGATCATAGTAGCCGATCTCTTCGATGAATCTTCCGTCACGGGGCGATCTCGAATCGGCGACAACGATGCGGTAAAAGGGCGCTTTCTTTGCTCCCATTCTTCTGAGTCTGATTTTTACTGCCATTTTTTCCTCCACGGTCTGAGCCGTTATAAATATATTTCACCGGGCGTATGCCCGCGGTGTCGTTTTCAGCGGAACTTGTTGTAGTTTCCGAGTTTGCCTTTTTTCATAAGGCGGTTGAATTTTCCGGACGACATTTCTTTCATCATCTTACAGGTCTGTTCGTACTGTTTGATGAGTCTGTTCACGTCCTCTATCCTCGTCCCCGATCCTGCAGCGATGCGCTTTTTGCGGGAAGGGTTGATGACGTTCGGCTTGCGGCGCTCTTTCGGCGTCATCGAAAGTATTATCGCCTGCATACGGTCAAAAGCGCGTTCGTCAATATTAGCTTTTTCAAGCTGACTCCTGTCGATCCCTGGGACTCTCGCGAGAATATCCTTGATCGGCCCCATTTTTTTGACCTGTCTGAGCTGATCGAGATAATCTTCCAGAGTAAACTCGGATTTGCGAAGCTTTTTCTCGAGCTCCTCTGCCTGCTTTTCATCGTATGCCGCCTCGGCTTTTTCGATAAGCGTTAGCATATCGCCCATACCGAGGATGCGTGACGCCATTCTGTCGGGATAAAACTGCTCTATTGCGTCGAGCTTTTCTCCGACGCCGACGAACTTTATGGGTTTTCCGGTGACCTGTCTGACGGACAGCGCCGCGCCGCCTCTCGTGTCGCCGTCGAGCTTTGTGAGGACGACGCCCGTGACGTCGAGGGTCTCGTTGAAGGTCTCGGCGACGTTGACTGCGTCCTGACCGAGCATCGCGTCGATGACGAGAAGGATCTCATGCGGCTGAACGGCGTTTTTGATCGCCTCCAGTTCCTTCATCATCTTTTCGTCGATGTGAAGACGCCCGGCGGTATCTATGAAGACGATATCATGTCCGTATTTCACGGCGTGCTCGATACCCGCCCTGGCTATATCTACTGGGTCGTGATCCGTTCCCATGTCAAAGACGGGGATCTCAAGCTGCGTGCCGACCACCTGAAGCTGTTTGACGGCCGCGGGGCGGTAAACGTCGCAGGCGACGAGCAGCGGACGCCGCCCCTGTGACTTGAACAGCCCGGCGATCTTTCCGCAATGTGTGGTTTTACCCGAGCCCTGAAGACCGACCATCATGACTATCGTCGGCGGTCTCGACGCGAGCTTTATACGCTCGCCAGTTCCGCCCATGAGGGCAGTGAGCTCTTCGTTGACTATCTTTACGATCTGCTGGGCGGGGAGGAGACTTTCGAGCACCTCCGCGCCGACGGCGCGTTCCGTCACCTTTGCGACGAAATCCTTGACGACCTTATAGTTGACGTCCGCCTCGAGCAGGGCGAGCTTGATCTCGCGCATACCAGTTTTGACGTCGGATTCGGTGAGTTTTCCTTTGCTGCGGAATTTTCTGAACGCGGCGTTTATTTTTTCGGTAAGACCTTCGAACATCTTTTTTCCCGGCTCAGTCGAGCAGCCTTTCTGTAAGTTTCATTATCTGAGAGACGTCGATTCCCGTCTCCGCTGAAAGGGAAGCGAGCTTTTCCTTGATCTCCGCGGTTATCTCTCTTATCTCGGAAAACCTCGCGGCGAGGCCGAGCTTTTCCTCGAGTTCGCGGACGGTCTTTTCTCCCCTGACGATCCTTTCGCGGGCGCCCTGACGGGTAAGCCCGGTTATCTCCGAGATCTCGGAGAGAGAAAGATCCCCGTTGAAGAACATATCCATGGCTTCTCTCTGCCCGTCCGGCAGGACGTCGCCGTAGAAGTCGAGCAGAAGCGAGACCGTCAGATCCTTCGGCATTTTTCGTCTCCAAACTGTAAAGCGTTTTTGTTTACAGCCATATTATACCACGTCCGCGCCGGTTTGTCAAGCAAAATATGATAAAGCCGCGCGGATTTGGTCCGCGCGGCGCGTTTTTAAAATCTGAACTCTTTTATT
>JAFTDQ010000061.1 GCA_017454075.1 Clostridia bacterium | reverse complement strand
GTATCCCAATCCGTGTTCTCAAAGAAAGCGTCAAGTTTTTCCTTAACGGTCGGCTCGTACCATTCCCGCCCGTCCTTGCTGTTTACAATGTATTTGAACGTCAGAAACGGACTGCGCGGAACAAGCTGAACGAAGAAGCCGATGTATTCTTCAATATCCGGTTTGACGCCGCTTTTGGCGGAGTCGATCTCAAGCCCGGTCAGGATCTCAAGCGTCTCCGTTTCTTTTCTCATCTGCTCCCGTTCGTCGGAACTCGAGTTTACGTCGTAAGCGATGATGCTGCGGTTGAACGCCGCGTTGCAGATCAGACCGATCCGCTCGTCAAAGGTGGAGCGCACCGTTTCAAACCGCGCTTTCCAGTCGTTCGCGTCCCTTATCTGCGGCGTCGCGGAAGGGATGTGCAAGACCGGGATCTGCGCCGACATATAGTCGAACTGAAGCCCGTTATAGTTGCGCGCGACGCATTTGTTCATCAGCGGGTCGGCAACGGTTTTGATCTTGTCGCCGTCGAAGTCCGCGCCGCCGAGCCGTTCGGGGATCAACGTGTCCGAAGCGACCATGATCACGTATGTCAGATGCGACAGATATTTTTTGCGGAAATATCCTTCTTCGACAGGTCTTACGACCGCTTCTTCATTCCTCGCAATATGCGGATTGCGAAGCAGCGTGTAAAACTCATTCGTGCGGTAAGCGGCTCCCGGCGCGTAGAATTCGCCCTCGCCGAGATATTCCCGTGATATCTCCACTCCCGCGGGACCGTCGAGCGCGCCGCCGCCAAGATAACGTAAAAAGCGCATAAGGTCGCCGGAAAGATACCGGGTATCACCCGCGGAGATCAATTTCCCGATCGCGTAATTCTTGAGAATGCTGTCGGCGTGGTCGTCAAGCTCCTTTACGAAAGCCTTCTCGTTTATGAATTTCGGATTCTTTTTCAGGATCGCCGCCCACAGTTTGTCTTTGTTGCCCGCGTTTTCGTAATTACCGCGCCGGGTGAAATATCTCAGCCGGTATTCCTCGTCGGTTGCAACGCGGTAGTATTGGATTTCCGTCGGTTTCGTGATCCAGTACCGCTCGTCCTGCTCGGGGCTGTACGTCCATCCAAGCGGCAGATCGACAGGGCGGAATTCTTCACTCTGTATCGCCGCCGTGGTCAGGAACTGATAGTTCATATGCGTAAACGCTTCGAAATCGGTTTGACCAACTTCGGAGATATACAGTGCGTGTTTGTACTGTTTGCAGATTTTCAGATACTGCGCCCACCTTATTCCGTTTTCGGTCATCCAACCGAAGCCTTTGAACATGCTTTTCGTGAGGATGATCGCAATATCCGACGTCTTATGCATCTCTCCCCATATATCCGTGATCTCGGTCACGCCGAATTCGGAGAGGAAAGAGGCAAAATCGGCTTCGTGCACCACGCCCTTGATATACGGCATACGGATCTGAAAAGATGAGTGTATGTGCATTTTACAGTAGAGATAGTCGATGAAATCCGCATATTGAGGGGAGATAAGTCCTTCACCGTCAAACTCCATAACGTTGAGATCGCCGACGGTTTCGATCCGCTCATACCGACGTATCGGTTTATCCGTTCCGTCGTCTTTAACCGTAACGTAGTGAGCGCTGTGAACGACAGATGTCGGATTGTCTATTACGATCACTTTTTTGCTGTCCCAGATAGACATATCCTCGACGCGGAAGCCGTCCGTCATGATAAGACCGTTGTAAGCGTAGAACTTTGAAAGTTGGCAATTACCGATCTTCATACCGAGAGTGATACGTTCTTTTACGGGCTCATAGAAATCTTCGCGGATGAATGACAAGCGCGACTGTCTGCTCATGCTTGCCGAGCGTTCAAAAGCGACGTATCTGTACCCGCCGTTTCCAAAGTCAAGGAAAATACCTTCGGGACGGAACATTGATTTTGCTTTTTCTATTCTTTCGGCGTACCGCTTGTTGTTTCCTTTTCTGTCGAAGACGTTGGTGAAGTCGATGTATATGAGGATATCCTTCAGATCCTCCATAACGCCGGAAGCGCGAACGTCTCCGTTGTGGAGGACCGCCATTATCTGATAAAACAGCGCACAGTCGTCCTGCGTTTCGGGAGCCGAAAAAGCGATGCACTTTCGCGTCGCTTCCTCCCTCAGATAGTATTTGTACACGCCGTCGTCGTCCTTCTTTGCGTTTCTCATAAGGGCAATGGCGGATAATTCGTAGATCCTGTATTTCGTATTCGTTTCGTTCACCTCGATTCACGAGAGAGTATATCATAAAAATGTTAAAAAATCAAGACGAATTACATTTTAGATACTGCGCCCACCTTTTTCATGAAACGAAACGGATCAGAAGGTGGACGCAGTATCTAAATTTGCAAAAAACTCGAAAGGAGGCGATGCCTATGAGGGTATCCGGCTGAAAAGCCAAACGAATGACAGCAAGGAAAAGACACAATCAAATCAAAATTGACGTCCC
>JAFTDQ010000060.1 GCA_017454075.1 Clostridia bacterium | reverse complement strand
TTGGTTTGTTCGTATTTCAGGCGTTGCGTGAACGCGGTTCTGCGCGCCCACCGCCGTAGGGGGCGGCACATAGGCTCCTTCCCCCGTTCGTCAGAACGGGGAGGGGGACCCAATTCCCTACGAACCTTGGTAAACTCGGTTCGCCGGGGACCCCTTTCGGGTCCGCTGTCGCCGTCAGGCGACTGAGGGGAGGGGCAAGGCTCGCTTGCGCTCGCAATTATGAATTATGGTTCCACACGATTGCCCATTCAGAGCCGCCCGAACGAACAATCATCGCCGTAGGGCGGGGTTTGGCGCAACTTGTTTTGTTACGGTTTATCGTTTGCGCAATTGTTTAATTTACCGTTTGCGCAAAAAATGATATATAAAATATCGCTGAATGAAAAATTATCGTCAAATTCGGGATATTATTAGTGAAAAGCTTTTCAGGAAGAAGACCGATGCTTCAAAGAGATGAATTCACAAGGGCCGCGAAACGGTACGGTGACATGATCTACCGACTGGCGCTGACCTACACAAAAAATCCTCCGGAAGCGGAGGACATAGCGCAGGAAGTCCTTATCCGGCTCTATCTCGCAAAGAAAGACTTTCAGAGCGACGACCATCTCAGATTCTGGCTTGTGCGAGTCACCCAAAACGAGTGCCGGAAAAAGTATCGCCGCAAGAACGAGCGTACCGTCAGTCTGGACGAGATAAGCGAGTTAGCCGAGGCGAGCGAAGAGGACCGTGGGGTCATCTCGGCGGTGATGGGACTTGACCGCAAGTACAGGCAGGTGATACTGCTCTATTACTATGAGGAATACTCTATTGACGAGATCTCCGCGCTGACGCGAATCCCCAAGGGCACGGTCGGCACGCGACTCAGAAGAGCGCGTGAAATACTCAAAAGAAAGCTCGAGGATAACGGATAATGGAAGAAAGGAATCAAATAAAAAAGGCGTTTTCTCACGTCCGTCTCCCGGAGCGCGTTTTGGAGGAAACGGAAATGAAAATCGATCAATTTGAAGAAAAAACGATAAGGCGCCCGAAGCGCTTCGGCAAAATGGTCCCGATAATGATCGCCGTTCTCGCCCTGCTGGCCGTATCGGTAAGCGCAGCCGGGATCATACACGCCGTATTCTACGACGAGGCGTTCGGCACGGGAGTCGAGGGGCATCCCGGCGGGCCGGAAGAACAGTACGACGCGGACGGCAACCTCGTAAAGACCGTCGAACAGCCCGCGCGGGAGCGAGTTGAGGCCGACGCGGAGATGATAGAGCGTTTGATCGGCAATCAAATATCGGATGTCGGCGTAACGCAGACTGTCGGAAAGTACACCGTCACGGTCAAGAACGCCGTCATCGACGAGAACAACATCGGCGTCTTTACCGTGGATATCGACAACCCGAACGGACACAAAACGCAGTACGTCGAGTTCAACGAGGATTACAAGATATACGTTCAGGATCTGGTCGAGATCAACGGCTCCGCTCGCTATTCAGACTGGCGCGTCTATCCCGTGACGGAGGGGTATTCGGATACCCACGTTTCGCTGGTATACTATTTTGCCCCGATGAGCCCGGAGAACGAGACCGGGAAGGTCACGTACGTTTTCAAGGCGCTGAAGGAGGAGTATTACGACGACGAATACGGCTTTAAGTACGGTCATCCCGAGGAAGCGTGGGAGGAAATCAGGTTCGACGTCAGCGCAAGCGAAAAGGTCACGGCAACAGAGTTTAAAAAAGACGGTGTGAGCGCGCAGATCTCCCCCATCGGCGTCAAGATCGAAGGCGTCGACTACGATACGGTGAGCAACATGGTCATACGGTTTAACGACGGTGCCGAATACGTGCTGAGGAACGACAGCAAATACAATCTGACTGTCTCCTGCGGCGACGGAAAGAATACGAGTTACGACGCATTCAACAGAATTTGCGACGTGGATTCGATCGAGTCCTTCATGCTGAGCACAAAGGAGTCAAACAAAACAGAAATCATCACGTTGGAACGGGATGAATAATGATCAATTCCGCCGCCCGGCACGGGCGGCGGTGAGCGTGTCGAAAAACTTTCCGTCTGTCATCCTGAGCGCAGCGAAGGATCTCATGGGTTTCGGCCCTGTTTATGAGATTCTTCGTCGCTTGCGCTCCTCAGAATGACAGCAATGTGACTTTATCGTCAGTCTGACCGCCGCCCGGCACGGGCGGCGGTTTTGATTGATCTGAATTTCAAAAGTTAAGCGTCTTCTTTCCTTCATCGGCACTCGCGACGGGTGGCTTTACTGCGCCGCCCCGCCGCGCTTTGGCGGGTCGCAGGGGGCGAGCGTGAAGGTGAAGCGGCAATCCTTGCCGTACTCGCTTTCGACCCAGATCTCCTGATCGTGGGCGGAAACGATGGTCTTGCAGATATACAGTCCGAGGCCTACGCCCGTCTTATCGAGGCCGCGGCTCTTATCGCTCTTATAGAACCTGTCGAAGACGTAGGGCAGATCTTCGGGCGATATGCCTTTGCCCTCGTCGTAGA
>JAFTDQ010000059.1 GCA_017454075.1 Clostridia bacterium | reverse complement strand
GTCGCCGGACTTCTGTTCGCCTCGCCGAAGAGGAAACTGCCGCTGCTGACGAAATGGGGCAGGAACTCGCTCGCAATTTATTTGATACACAGACCGGTCACGCTCGTCCTGAATCACGTTATCGGGAGATTTTCGACAACGATACTGATCGCCGCGGCCGCTATCTCGACGGTCGTTATTCTCGCGGCGGCCGGCACTGATTTCGTGACCCGCCTGATGAACAGGGTGCTTGATTTCTTTGCCGACGGGCTGATCTCAGTCGGGGAGCGCATAGCCGCCCGGCGCTGGCAGAAGATCCTCTGCCTGGTACTCGTGCTTTGCATCGTCTCGGTCCCCGCGGCGCGCGCCGCTTTTGAGCGGCTGAGATCGCGCGGGACGACCGAGGCGGACGCCTTCTTCCGGGTCGACGGGGACGGCAAAGGAAAGGAGTTCGAAAACGCCTTCCGGCTGCTCTTCGCCGGCGATCTCATCCTTCTCGAGGATCAGGTTAAAAACGCCTTCAACGGAGAAGACTACGATTTTTCGGAGTGTTTTGAATACACCAGAAAATATATTGAGAAGGCCGACCTCGCGATAGGCGTGTTCGAGGGCCCGTGCGCCGGGAACGAAAACACAACTTATTCGTCGAGCAACTACGGGGACGGCAAGAAGCTTTTCGTAAACTTCCCCGACGCCTGGGCGTACGCGGTGAAGGAAGCGGGATTTGACTACGTCACGACGGCCAACAACCACGTGCTCGACCGCGGTAAAGAAGGGGCGGTGAGGACGCTTTCCGTGCTTGACGCCGCGGGACTCATGCACTCCGGGTCATATTCGGGCGCCGGGGACAAGGAGGAAAACCGCGTCCTGCTGATCGAGACCGGCGGGATGAGGTTCGCCGTTCTGACCTACACGAACCAGGTCAACGGATATTCGCAGGACTCGATGTTCGACGCGGACAACTCCTTTGTCACGTCAATGATCGTGGACAAGGGCAGCAGGCACTACGACGAATGCCTCGCCTCCGTTAAAAAAGACTTTGAAAAAGCCGCGGAGCTTGATCCCGATCTCATAATCGTTCTTCCCCACTGGGGCACGCAGTTTGCCGACTATCCGAACAGCTTCCAGCTCCTCTGGGAAGAAAACTTCGTAAAGCTCGGCGCGGATATCATTCTCGGAGATCACACCCACTCCGTCCAGCCCGTCGGAATGAGCGAAAAGGACGGTCGTCCCGTCCTCACCCTCTTCTGCCCCGGGAACTATGCGAATATATACCGCGAGCATGACGGCGACTTCTCCTCGATGGTCGAGGTGTACGTCGACCGGACGGATAAAAAGGTCATCGGAGGAGCGGTCATTCCGATGTGGACCGCGTCCTCTTATACCGGAAACTACAGACCGCTCCCGATATACGATATTATGACCGATCCCGGGCTCGGCTCGCTTGTCAGCACCAGGGATATTGAAAGAGTCTCCGAGGCGCAGGAGCATATAACCGGAGTGATGCTCGGCAAAAAGGTCGGGACCTATCTGCTTCAGGAAAAGTTTTGTTTTGACGAACGCGGTTTCTTCCGCGTCAAAAACACGTCGGTCGACGTGACCGGTGAAATGACCGAAAGCGTCATGTACAGGGCGCTCGCGGAAGCGAAAAACGTCTGCTTCGTCGGGGACAGTCTGACCGAAGGGACGAAAAACGGCGGAGTTCCGTGGTACGAACCGCTCGAGGGGCTCGTTTCGGGAAAAATAACGAACTGCGGATGGGGCAGCGCGACCGTAAAGATCCTGCTCGACAGACATATCGACGAGATAAAGAACGCCGACGCCGACCTTTTCGTCGTCGCCATCGGAACAAACGACGTCAGATACAGAAACAGCAAGACCTGCGCCATGGACTCCGGAACGTATGTAAAACGGCTCGGGGAGCTCCGAAACGCGATCCTCGAAGCAAACGGCGGCGCGAAATTCGTGTTTATCGCTCCGTGGTACTCGACCGACGGAGACGCCGTCAGCAGACTTGAATACGCAGACAAGCTGCAAATGAACGCCGAATACACCGAGGCGCTCGAAAACTGGGCTAAGTCAAACGGCGACGGGTTCGTAAACGCAAATCCGTATCTCCGTTCAACGCTCGATCTCTACCCTCACGGCGACTTCATGGTGGACTATATCCACCCGAACGGAAACCGCGGGGTGGAGCTCTATTCACGCGCGGTGCTCGGCTTCACCGGCTGAAAAAGCTCTTTTAAGGCCTCCGCCGCGCCGGAAAACCGGCGCGGCGCGGTCGTTGGAACGCCTCTTTTTCACCGAACGCAAATTTTAATGTTGCAATTGCGGGGAAAATATGGTATAATACCGCGTCGGCGGGATGAAACAGGTCCTGCCCGACCGACCCCCTGCGGTTTTCGCTGCTTTGGCTTGCAGGAAACGAACCGGTCATCTATCGGTTTTCTATCAAAGTTCGCAAAAAAATATCATACGGAGAGGTATCGAAGAGGTCATACGCGGCGGAACGCCGCATGCGACTCGAAAGCGGCTCGGTTTCGTCACTC
>JAFTDQ010000058.1 GCA_017454075.1 Clostridia bacterium | reverse complement strand
TGATCGTTATTTCACGTCATTGTTTTTTCAGCCACCTTTTGATGGCTTTATTGTTATACCTTCCAGCCGCCCGAACAAAAGCCAAGGATAATCTCGACTTTTTTTCATTTTCCTCTTGACTTAATGATAGTTGGCTCCTTTATTATTTGATCCTGAGCGGAATGTCGAGTGCCGAATAATACTTTTCAAGAGCCGGACGGACGCCGGTCCTGTGAGTCATCTGACAGCCGATATACTGCCCGAGACAGTTCCCTTCTACCATGACCCAGCCGTCGTCGGTGAGAGCGAGATCCCACCCGGTGTACCGGTTGTCGGGAAGGACGGAGGCGAGCTCTTTTGAAAGCTCAACGGCCTCTTTCCATCTCGGTATCCTCATTCCGATAAGCTGGACTCCCGTGTCGGGATGGATCAGGAACTCTGATCCCTTTTCGTCCTTGCAGTAGGTCACGATCCCGCTCGACAGGTCGATCCCGCAGATGATGCCTCCGGCCCCGCCGTTGTCTACGACTCTGTTCCCGCAGCCGACGCGCATGAACGGATAGAAGATCCTCACTTCGTCGTCGAGGCGCATCGTCGTTATCCTGATCGTATTTACCGACTGAGGATGAATACGTGAGAGCGGCTCGCTCTGGGTTATCACCTCTTCGATAACGGCTCCGTCGCGGTATTCCTTGCTGAAATCGCTCCATTTAGGGGGCGTCTCGAAGAGCTTAACTCCGTTCCCGAAGCTGTCGTCTATCGGCTTGGCTATAAAGCGGGGATGCTTCGACACGAACGCGTTGAAGGTCTCCTCGTCTTTTTTCACTACCTTCACGACGTCCCGGCGGTAGTATTTTTTGAAACACTGATAGGTGAGCGCCTTGTCGTTGAAGATCTGCTCGTTCTCGGCGCGGTTCACCTTTCGTATGAAGAACACCCTTTCGTAGTCCGAAACGTATTTCTTGCGCTCGGATTTCGAAAGCGTCTGAAACCTGTAAAGGAGATACTCCTCAAAAGTGAAATACCTGAGGCTCTTCTCCCTTATCATGTCGCTTTTCAGGCGTCTGAGCTCTTTCCCTTTCGGCGGCTCTCTCATGATCAGGTTTATCGCACGATCGGCCGCCCTGGATCTTAAAACCGCGTTCGCGGCGTAACGGAGCGGAAAGAGCGGCTTTGCCGTTCTGAGAAAAGTCGTAAACTTCATCTCTTCGCTCCTTTCGGTTATCAGGCGCGCTGCAGATATTCGCCCGTACGGGTGTCGATCTTTATCTTTTCACCGACTTCGATGAAAAGCGGGACCTTAATCTCGGCTCCGGTCTCAAGGGTCGCCGGTTTAAGGGTGTTCGTCGCCGTATTGCCGGCAAAGCCCGGATCGGTCGCGGTGACCACGAGTTCAACGAACATCGGGGGCTCTACCGAGAAAACGTTGCCCTTGTATGAGACGAGCTTGCACATCATCTCTTCCTTGACAAAGCGGAAATTGTCGCCGACCTTGTCGTGAGGCACAAGCACCTCTTCCCAGGTCTCGGTATCCGAGAAATGGTAGAGATCGCCGTCGTCGTAGGAATACATCATGTCTCTGCGCTCAACGTAGGCGTTCTCGAATTTATCCGTGGGGGAGAACGTTCTTTCGATGACCGCTCCCGAGATCACGTTTCTGAGTTTCGTACGGACAAACGCCGCGCCCTTGCCCGGCTTGACGTGCTGGAACTCAATGACCTGCATGACGTTCCCGTCCATTTCAAACGTAAGGCCGTTTCTGAAATCACCCGCTGTAACCATATATTTTTCCTCCGTGTCGCCGCCTTTGTGGGCGGCTCTGTAATATTGCCGTCCCGCGGTCGCGGGAACATAGTTTTCCGCAGATATTATACAATATCCGGCTTGTTTTTGCAACTGTTTTCGTCAGTATTCCGTCTGACCGGCGATACCTTTTCGTGAATATCGCCGCAGAGCAGCCGTTTTGCGCGTTCAAGAGAATCCTTTGAGTTCCCCCACGGCTCGGCGTCGTATCTGTAATCGAATTTGCGGCAGAAACGGGAAACGTCTTCCTTCAGCTCGTCCATATATCGACGCGTTGGCCCCGTTACCGCCCCCGCGAACTCGGAAAAGCCCTTTTTCAGCTCGTTTTTTGCCGTTTCGAGCCACATCCCGAGATGCGGCAGGCAGATATATCTCTGCTTTTTCGTTTTCTCCCTGAAACCGCCGTCCTCAAAATAAAAGGCGACCGCGTTCGAGAGCATACGGGAAAAGTTATATTCGAGCCTGTCGCATATATAGCATGAACTGTCGAGCTCGTGAAGGCGCTTCTTTATCTTTGAGTGTTTCGTCCCGAGCAGCGACGAGATCGCGTCCCCGTCGAGATCGGATATCAGCTCGTTCAGATGCGATTCGGTTATGAGACCGAGGCCGAGACGGTTTTTCCCGGTCAGCATCATTCCGTAGTGGACCTGACAAAATCCTTTTTTGTTCGTTTGGATCCTGGTGTCCGGCTCCATCAGAGCCGCCCCGAGCATCGTATCGACCTCGGCTGTCTCGAGTTTGTTGAAAAGCCGGCAGAACGGGCATCCGTCTCCGAGCGCGAGCGTCTCGTCAAACGCCTCGGAAACCGGGATCGTATAGATCTGTTCGCTCATCGGTCACACAAATGTCGCGACGGGATTGAGCGGCTCGGCCGTCTTTTCGCATGAAATGATGTCAAGGACGGGACCTTCTCTGCCGTACATCCTGCAGGGCTTTATCGAAATTTTCGCCCTGACGTTCACCCAGGCGGCGTCGGGGGCCATCGCCGCGTTTCCGTCGGCGTACAGCCCGCAGAACTGGGCGTCCGCCTCGCAGCAGTTCATTACGTATCTGCCGAGGACTGCGCCGGGTTTCGTGCGCTTGTTGTTCTGCGAATACGCGACGAAACTCACCGTTTTGCCGTCGTAATCCTTCATGTTAGAACCGAGATCGCGGTACCATATTCCGTAGTCGGTGACCGCTATGCCGATCTCGTCGGCTTCCTTGTCAAACGGGAGGGGGTCCTCGATGTTGTCAAGGGAATACGAGCCATCCGTATATTCGTAGGCGATCTTCGTGTATGTGTTCGCGGCCCTTACCGCCTTGTGAAGAGCGAGCTCGTCTGTCTCGCCCTTTTCGCATCTGTTGAAGACGACGAACCCGGTGTCGATTATCTGATCGACGAACCTCTCTCTCATGTTCTTGTAAAACACGTCGAAGGTCTCGGCGCTGACGAAGGTCATTATATCGAACACTTCCCATTTTTCCGGGAGGGCGTTATAAAGATCCTGCATCATCCAGGTCCCGTTGTATTCGATTATGACGATGTTCGCGTTGCTCTTGCGGCGGAGCGCCTCGAGCTTGTCGCTGTTCAGCTGGCTTTTTGACGTAAGGACCTCGCACGCCACGTTTTTCGAAAAGAACGAGGCGACGTCGGGGGCTACCTCCCCCTCCTCGCACTGGATCAGGAGGATCCTGTCGCTTTTTCTCGCGAACGATTCGGATGAGAGAGAGTCGTTTATGAAACTCGTTTTGCCGCTGTCGAGAAAGCCGTTGAAGATATATACCGTTGCGTTCGGCATTATTTACCTCGTTCAGAGATTGAAAAGTTCCCTGAGACTCTTTTTGTCAATGTTCGATCCGATGACGCAGAGCTTTCCCGTGACGTCGGCCGGACCTGTCCTTACGTCCTTTTCGCCGGGAACGTAGTCAAAGTGTATCCACGTCCCGTCGACCGACGGAAGAACTCCCTTGCATCTCAGAACGGCGCCGAAATCGCCGCTGTCGAGCCGGTCGAGGCACGCCTCGATGAATCTGCGCTCGAATTTTCCGGCGG
>JAFTDQ010000004.1 GCA_017454075.1 Clostridia bacterium | reverse complement strand
CGTCATATAAACGTTGTTCCTGCCGATGAGAAGCATGATCAGGGCACCGATCAGAAGACCGATCACGCTCCCGAGGGGGACGGCCTTTCCGAGATATGTGCCGCCCGTCAGGACGAGCGAACCCCACCCGACGCTCGTGCCGAGAGAAATCGCCCACGCTCCGGCGGGGGAAAGATATTGTCTCAGGGTATTGTCGCTCACTGAACCGTTTTCCATCCGCTTTCCTCCGATTATCAGTGGCGCGTCCGCATACTGTGCATAATTCAACACGCTGTTATAACTCGTAATGCCCGTGCGAAATTGTAAACAAACTGTTAACTTTGCCGTTTCTGAAAAAATTTCGTTCACAAACGGTTTAAGTGTTGACAAAACGCAACGGTTTGCGTATAATATAAAATACCGTTTTTCGGGGAAACTTTTGCGCGCCCAAAAACGGAAATCCAGGGGGAAAAGGAGTGTCTCAATGGCCTATATGCGTCTCGGCGAATTGCTCGTCGCATCGGGAACTATAACTGAAGAACAGCTCAGCAAGGGCCTTGAACTCCAGAAGCAGAGCAAGGAACGTCTCGGTACCATTCTTATAGAAAACGGCATAATGACCGAGACGCAGCTTATCGAAGCTCTGCAGATGCAGCTCGGGATCGATTATATCGATCTTACAAAAATAAGCATACCGACGGAACTCGCGCAGATCGTTCCGAAAAATCTCGCAAAGCAGTATCAGGTCGTTCCGGTAAAGGTCGTCAAGGACGAGCTTTATCTCGCGATGAGCGACCCGCTCAACTTCTACGCGACGGAGGACGTCCGCAAGGCGGTCAGAAAGAAGATCATACCGATGCTCGCGAGGGCGTCGGCGATCGAGCACGCCATCCAGACCCTGTACAGCAACGAGGGCGCGGCGCGTGCGATCGAGGAGATGAAGTACGAGGCGCAGACCTCGGGCGACACCTTCGGGACGGAAGCGGCCTTCGTCAGCACCCAGATCGACGATTCGGTAAACAGCGCGCCGACGATCCGCCTCGTAAACAGTATAATCGAGCGCGCCGTCAACGAGAGGGCCAGCGATATCCATATCGAACCGCACGAGGAACAGCTCCTCGTGAGAATGCGTATCGACGGAATGATGCGCGATATACTCACCGTTCCGAAAAACCTGCAGGGCTCGGTGATCTCCCGCTTCAAGATAATGAGCGGAATGGACATCGCGGAGCGCAGAGTGCCTCAGGACGGGCGTTTCAACGTCAAGGTCAGGGACAAGGACATTGACCTACGTGTCTCGACCCTTCCGACGGTCTTCGGCGAGAAGATAGTTCTCCGTCTGCTTGACAAATCCGGCGGAAACATCACCGAAAAGGCCATAGGTCTCGAGGGAGACGACCTCGAAAAATTCAAAAAGATGCTTAACGTCAAATCGGGCGTCATTCTTGTCGTCGGTCCCACGGGATCCGGTAAGACGACCACGATGTACGTTATGATAAACCAGCTCAACACGCGCGACGTCAACCTCGTCACGCTCGAGGACCCGGTCGAGTACAACATCGACGGAGTCAACCAGGTACAGATAAACGAAAAGACGGGTCTGACGTTTGCCGGCGGTCTCCGCTCGATCCTCCGTCAGGACCCCGATATCATAGCCGTCGGAGAGATCCGTGACGGCGAGACGGCGGAGATAGCCATGCGCGCGGCCATCACGGGACACACGGTGCTTTCGACCGTCCACACGAACGACGCGGTCGGCACGATCGAGCGTCTTACCGACATGGGCGTCGAGTCCTATCTTATCTCGAGCGCGCTCCGCGGCATAATCTCTCAGCGTCTCGTGAGACGTATCTGCCCGTACTGCCGGACCGAATATGTGCCGACAGACGACGAGCTCGACGACCTCGGAGTGAAGCGCACCCCCGACCTCAAGTTCTATCGCGGAGCCGGCTGTCCCGAATGCTTCAACACCGGTTACCGCGGAAGGATCGCGGTGTTCGAGATGCTCCGTGTAAACCGCAGGGTCCGCGAGCTCATCGGCGAAAAAGCCACCCGCGACGAGATAGAGCGCGAGCTCAAATCGCCCGATTCCGGATTCATTTCACTTCACGAAAACGCCGTGCGCCTCGTAAAAGAAGGAATAACGACCGGCGAGGAAGTTCTCAGAGTTATAAACGAGGAGGACTGATAATGCAGACCATTGACGCGCTTGTAGCACAGGCAAAGGCCGAAGGCGCCTCCGATATCCACCTTATCTGCTCTCTTCCGCCGAAATACAGGCTGAACGGCGAGCTCCGCAATATGTCGGAAGAGCCCCTTACCGAAGAAGACTGCCGCGGGGTCGCGAAGATCCTCTCGGGCGGGGAATATGACAAACTCATCTCGGTCGGCGAGCTTGACAGCGCCGGCACCTACGCCGGAAACCGCTGCCGTATCCACCTGTTCCTTCAGCAGGGGGTACCTTCGCTCGCGCTCCGTCTCCTCCGCGAGGAGATACCGAAGCTCGACGGACTCGGGCTCCCTCCCGCGGTCCTCGGACTGACCGATCTTCACAAGGGCATAGTGCTCGTCACCGGCGAGACGGGAAGCGGTAAATCCACGACCCTCGCCGCGCTTCTCGACTGTATAAACCACACCCGCCGCTGTCACATCGTGACGCTCGACGACCCGGTCGAGTACGTTTACAAACCGGATCTCTGCGCGATAAACCAGCGCGAGGTCGGCAAGGATACCGAAAGCTTCACGAGCGGACTCCGCGCGAGTCTCCGTGAGGACCCCGACGTCATACTCATCGGCGAGATGCGCGACCGCGACACGATAGAGACGGCCATCACCGCCGCCGAAACCGGACACCTCGTGTTCGGCACTCTCCATACGGGGAGCGCGTCGGACGCCGTCGACCGTATCGTTCAGGTCTTCCCCGAGGGTATGCAGACGCAGATCCGTCTCCAGCTCTCGATGACCCTCGTCGCCGTCCTCACCCAGCAGCTCGTTCCGAACAAACGCGGCACGCGCACCCTCGCGTGCGAATATATGGTAGTCACCGACGCGATAAAGAACCTCATCCGCGCGGGCAACACGCCTCAGATAGTCAACGCCGTCGCCACGTCCGCGGCGATAGGCGGGCAGACGATGGATCAGGCGCTCGTCAAGCTCATGAGGGGCGGCGTCATCAACAAAGACGTCGCGCTCCATTACGCGCACGACGACGCCTTCATCAGAAAGAACGCGATCTGAAAAATGGTAACCGTAAACGGGAAAAACGCCGTCTCCGTTCTGTGCGACCGCAAGGGGATCAGCCGGGCGGTGGCGATAATGATAGTACTTATCGCGATACTTCTCGTTCTCGTCTCGATCCCGATATACATCCATTTCCGGTCGATATACCGCGAAATGGAATGCATGACGTCGCTCGATTCCGCAAAGAGGCAGATGATAGATCAGTTTCTCTTTCAGTTCGGCGACGCGTCCAAGGATGAGCTCAAAGAGCACGTCGGTTACGTCATGAACGGATGGGACGATCTCTGCCCGGGCGGCGGGACCGTCTACATCGTCGAGGACGACGATCCGACGCTCGAAATGCCGTACCGGCTCGTATGCGGAGTCCACGGCGAGGACGCGCGCGAGCGCACACGCCTCAACGCCGACTACACTCTCAGCGTGATCCGCGACAGGGTCAAGTACGAGCTCATAAAGGGAAATCCCGTGCCCGAGACCGTGACGGTCAGGCTGAACGGCGAGGATCTCGTCGCGAAGCTCGTGACTACGAATCAGATGGTCAAGCGCGGCACGACGTATTCGGCCGACAAAGGCACCGTCGCTTACTACGGCGTCGCCGGGGCCGGATTTGACGAAACGTACGGGGTCGCCGACGGAACGGTCTGCTATTTCGGCTTTGCCGACGACTGGTTCTGCGCGAACTGGAACCCCGTCAAGAGCTGGTCCGGCGACAGCTGGCTGCTCCTCACCCCCTCGGGAGAGATCCTCCCGGGATGACAGAGAAGAAGGTTTGAAAGGAGGAATCCGATGATCACCTACAAATATCAGGCGATATCCCGCGGCGGGGAGAAGGTCTCCGGCGTGGTCGAGGCGTTCAACGAATTTGACGCCGTCGAGCGGATAAAGCAGAACTGCGACATCGTCGTAAAGATCAACGAGGTTTCCAAGGCCCGCGGTTTCTTCAACATGGACGTAGGAAAGCCGAAGCTCAACGGCAAGGCCTTCACCGTCATGTGCAGTCAGTTCGCGATAATCCTCCGCGCCGGCGTGCCGATCGCGCGCACGGTGCATCTCATCGCCGACAAGACCTCCGACAAATATCTGAAAAAGATACTCGGAGAGGTCGCCGAGGACGTCGAGGCCGGGCGTTCCATCTCCTCGAGCTTTGCCGAGAGGGGAGAAGAGATCCTGCCTCCCATATTCATCGAAACGATCCGCGCCGGGGAAGAGTCGGGCTCGCTCGCCAACGCCTTCGAGACGATGTATCAGCATTACGACAAGCAGATGAAGATGGCCGGAAAGGTCCGCGCCGCCCTCATCTACCCGATCTTCGTGCTCATCATCGCGGTCGTCGTCGTCATCGTCCTTATGGCAAAGGTCGTGCCGACCTTCACCGCCATATTCGAAAGCTACGGGGCGGAGCTCCCGGGCATAACCCGCGCGCTTATCGCCATTTCGACGTTCTTCCAGAAATACTGGATCATAATGCTCGCCGTGATCGCCGTCCTGATTATAGGATACAAGATCGCCTCGAACACCGAGAAGGGGCGCCTCAAGCTCTCTCAGTGGCAGCTTAAGCTTCCCGTCCTCGGCAACATCAGCATTCTCGGCTGCGCGAGCCAGTTCGCCAACTCCATGACGACGCTCATCGGCGCCGGACTTCCGCTTGTGCGGTGCATCAACATCACCGCCAAGGTTATAGAGAATTATTACGTCAGCCAGGAGGTCGGAAAGATCGCCGGTAAGATCGAGGAGGGCCGCGCCCTCGGAGAGACCGTCCGCGAGTCGGGAGTCATGCCCGACATTCTGACCGATATGACGGCCGTCGGCGAGGAGACCGGTGAACTCCAGGAGACCCTCGACACGATCGCAAAGTATTACGACACCGAGCTTGAGCTCGCGATCAACGCGGCGCTCGCAAAGCTCGAGCCGATACTTCTCATCACCCTCGGCGTCATCGCCGGCTTCATCGTAATCGCAATCTACGTCGCAATGTTCGAAATGTACAACGCGATGTGACCCCCCTCTCAGTCGGCTGACGCCGACAGCTCCCCCCGAGGGGAGCCAACTCCTTCAGTCGCCTTCGGCGACAGCTCCCTCAGAGAGGGAGCCGAGTTTCTTGCCTCGCTCTTTGGGATAGGTGGGAACCCCAAAGCTCACTCCGTTCGCTTTGAGGACCCCGCCGCGGTGCCGAACGCATGTGAGGCGGAGAGGGCTTTGCCCCCTCTCAGTCGGCTGACGCCGACAGCTCCCCCCCGAGGGGAGCCGAGAGTACTTGCCTCGCCCTTTGGGAGAGGTGCCGAACAACGTGAGGCGGAGAGGGTTAAAATGAGATTGCCGAAAAATAATCGTCTTTTACCTTTTGCAAGACAACTGCGTCGGGAATTAACACCGCAGGAGCGGAAGCTATGGTATCTGTTCCTTCGTAAATATCCCGTAAAGTTCTATAGACAGAAAATCATCTCTTCGTACATAGTCGATTTTTATTGTTCTAAAGCAAAACTTGCCGTTGAACTTGACGGTAGTCAGCACTACGATGAAATCGGCATTGAATATGACGCGGAACGAACGAAGCAACTCGAGCGTTTTGGCGTCTCTGTCATGAGATTTACTAATTTTGATGTTGATCAGAATTTTGAATCTGTATGCAGAACGATTGATTCCGTCGTAAGAAGCAAATTTCCTGACGCCTGACCCCCTCTCAGTCGGCTGACGCCGACAGCTCCCCCCGAGGGGAGCCGAGAGTTCTTGCCTCGCCCTTTGGGAGAGGGCTTTGCCCCCCTCTCAGTCGGCTGACGCCGACAGCTCCCCCCGAGGGGAGCCGAGTTTCTCGCCTCGCCCTTTGGGAGAGGTGCCGAACAACGTGAGGCGGAGAGGGCAAAAAAAATTTTTCCGGGACGAAAAACAGTACTTGACAAACCGTTCGTGCTGTGGTATAATTTCCCCGCTGTTTGTGCGAAGGGCACGCGAACTGCCGAATTCCGGTAAGTCCGGAAGGGTTTCAAAATGATTATCCGGTGTATAGCCGCGATGATAAATATTTTCAGTAATTTCCTTAAGGAGAAAGAAAGAAATGAAAAAGACAAACAAAAAGGGCTTTACACTTGCCGAGCTCCTGATCGTTGTTGCGATCATCGCCGTCCTCGTTGCTATAGCCATTCCGATTTTCACCGCTCAGCTTGAAAAAGCAAGAGAAGCAGTTGATGAAGCTAACATCAGAGACGCGTATGCAGTTTGCGTTGCTTCTTCTCTTACCGAATCCGTTTCGGCTGATGTTAAGAAAAACGAAACCGACAAGATTAAGTACGAAGTTACTGGTTCCGGCGCAACTTACAAAGTTGTAGCTACCATAACCGCTACTCAGACCGAAGCCGGTTGGAAGAGCGGAGAAGAAAACGTTTCTGTTGGCGGAGTTGCAGTTGCGCCTTCAACTACTGGTTGGACTATTACTGTTGACAACAGCACCGGCGCCGCTCCTGTAATAGCTGTTAAATCATAATAAGCTTTTCGAAAATAAAATCGCCCCAAAAATCAGGGGCGATTTTTCATATTCAGCCGTCCTCGTTGCTATAGCCATTCCGATTTTCACGAACCAGCTCGAAAAAGCTCGTGAAGCTACTGACGCCGCTAACATTCGTGATTATTATGCAGAGATTGCCACCGCTCTTGTGACCGGCGACCTTGATTATGCAACTGCTGACTCCATGACTGTTTCTGGTGGAAAAGCTGTTTCTGTGTCGACTCCTTTGACCTCGGCTACTGGAACATTTGTAGTTACTGTTAACGCCGGAACAGCAAAGCAGACTGTTTCTCAATGGCAGATAGGTGCAGTAGAAGTTGCCGGATACACTGTTGCAGCAAATACCGAAATGAAGGACACAACCAAAATTGATTACACCTTCACTGTGACAGCCGATAACACTTATCTTAGCGGCATCGCTTTCTCGTAATAAGATAAGCAAAACAAAGGGCACCCAATCGGGTGTCCTTTTCTTATTCAGCCGTCCTCGTTGCTATAGCCATTCCGATTTTCACCGCTCAGCTTGAGAAGAGCCGTGAGTCCACAGATGTTGCTAACATCCGCGACTATTACGCTGAAATCTCTGTTGGCCTTCTTGATGGTTCTCTCAATAGCACCTCTACAACCACCACCGTAACCGGTGGCAAGACCGCTACTGCTACTTATACCAACGGTGTTCTTACGTCTGTAGCTATTCCGTCTGTTGCTATTAAGCAGACTGATTTCAGCAAATGGTCGATCGGTAATCCTGATATTGCTGGAGTTACTGTAACCACAGTTCCGGCTTCTGCCTCTGTCAAGGTTACGTATTCCTTTACCGAGGATACAACTTCTGGTAAAATCTATCTGAGCGGAATTGCTTTTGAATAATTAGCAACTGGAAGTTAATCCCCCTCACCCGAGGGGGATTTTCTTATACAACGAAAAAAGAAAGGACACCCGATTTGGGACAGCCCAATAAGGAAGTAATTTCCGAAGGGGGTACGGTGCGGCATTGAAAGGTGCCGCGCCGTATCCTTTTTCGCATCGTTTACGCCGAGATGCGAAAGCTTTGAGGGTTCTTCTTGATTTCTTCCGTCATAGCGAGGATCTCTTCT
>JAFTDQ010000057.1 GCA_017454075.1 Clostridia bacterium | reverse complement strand
GCCAAACGTCAAAAGAGTGAAATCTTTTGCCTGACGGCCAAAGGTGAAATCTTCGGGCGCTGCCCTCAGGTGAAATCGAACGCTAGCGCGTTCGGTGAAATGAAATCCACCCACCGCCGTCGAGGCGATTTCACTGCCCGAAGGGCAATTTCACCGCCGCAGGCGATTTCACCCACCCCGCAGGGGTGGATTTCGTTGCCGACTGTCTTTTGGGACAGTCGGCTAAGCCCCGTCCTTTTGAATTATTCTGCGTTGTGACAGTTATGAATCCGATCCTGTTTTCTTTTTCCCGACGCCTCTGACAATGACAAACGAAGCAGCGATCACAACCGCCGCCGCACAGGAAGCGATGATGATTTTCCACGGATCGGCGCTGTGATTACGTAAAGTCGGGGCGTGGTCGAGATATTCTGCAAAAGAAACAAACCCACTTAAGGCCTCCCCTTTTTCATTGTAATTGTGCTCATACGACGTGATGTAACGATTGTATTCAAACGCTTTGGTCCGGAAATCATCTTCTGCGAACAACATTCCTTCTGCGTTTTCGTTTTCATAATACTTTACGAATATTCCGGAGTCTGTTACAAGGTACAAAACCGCGCCTTCATACGATGAAGTTCCGTCAAAACAATAAATGTTTTTTATCGTATAACGCTCTCCGCCAACCTCAATTGTCTCTTGAAGATTGATTATATCGCTGATTATACTTGGGATAGAATCATCATAATCGCGCGCTTTGCCGATTGTTACCGAACCGTCTTCCCATTTCAACACGGCAACCGAAAAAACTTCACTTCCAAAAACGACATAGCTGAAGTGATGTTGATTTTTACTGTCGCTGGCCATAACTCTTGACATAAACTCGTTAAAAGTGGCATCCGCATATTCCCAAAAAACGGTTAAATATTCTCTCAGAATGGGACTTCCTTGCAAAGAATCATGATTAAGGGAATTCTTATAGTTTTCGACATTCATCAGTACCGAATACTCTTCCTGCGACAACTGACTGTTTATTATTTCAACAATTTTATCATCCATTCCTTCTTTGGCATAGTCCGCTCCAACAAGGCGCATCGTCACCGATGAAAAAACAAGTATGATTGCAAACGCAAGTGTTATAAGTCTTTTAGGTTTCATTTGTCTGTCTCCAGCTAACTTATGTCGGACCGGAAAGTGACGTAGAGGTGTAAACCGTGCCGTTGTCTGTCTCACACAGATATTGGTTATTAACCACATTTTTTATCCTGTATCCGGTTTGTGACAGTTTCGGATACCGGTAATCGCCGTCGAGTCGCTCCGTCCTAAAACGTTATGGAAACCTTAGGTGGATGCATAAACAAATCATCATCTCCCAATACCAGTTTGACACTTGGTTTACTCAGTAATGAATTTGTCAGAGAAACATATTTTTTATACCATTCTCTAACAGTTTCGACCATGTCTTCAGAGAACTTTGGAGTAAACAACGCATCAAACGTCGAACTGCTGAATTGCGGATAAATATCCGCGAACAATATCTTTTCTCCTTTGAAGCAAATGCTTAGATAAACATATCTTTCGTAGATAATACCCAACATCATATAATGAGTATACCCGTTATTAGTGTTATGAATCCTCAAAATAAGGTCGGCAAATGTTGTTTGAAAGAACGATTTTGAAGTATTTTTAGAAACACCAGCACGGTATCCTTCAAAATATAGTTCAGGAGGATTACACTTAATCATTTATTATATCCTCAATCGGGGTTTACGTTCGTTTCATCGGAATAGCGGATCATATATCCGTAATTGTTCGACGCATCGCCGGGAAAAAATCAAAAACACATGGCATCATTAATTGCTGTATGGAGCCGGGATTGCTCGGGAATGAGTGAATAGACTTCTTGTTCTGCGTCGCTTTTCGGATTTGTACGCATTTTAAGGAACAGTTCTCCGGTATTGGATATTTCGATTTCAGATTCCCAGAATATATTGCCGTTCTCTTTGAAATCAAGTCGTATTGACAGCTTTTCCCGGGCAACAAATTTTAAGTCGGGCGGCAATTCCGACGCAGAGACACGCTCAACCGAATATTCTCTTATCTCTTTCAAAACAGCGTCATCACACGGAATAACGGCGGTTTTGTCGCCTGCCGCAACGGATATGCTCTTTACAGACCAGTCGGTCAGCGGGTTAACGTCGTTATCCGGGCTCTGAAACACGTATGACCTGGTTGACGTCAACGGCCCTATCGGCACTATTCCGATCGTTATGCTCAGCCCGACAAATCCGTCGGAATACCGCCCCGGTATATTCCAGCAACTCACCAACGACGGCTTTATGCCGTTTGCAAGACGGAAATTTTTGATCTGTCCGGCGGCGGATTGGAAGACCCCTTTTGAAAAACTCAGATTCGCGTCTTTACAAACGTATCCGCCGTACTTTTCGCTCAGATCCTTGAGCGGCTGAGACAATCTGTAAATCGCCGCAATAATACTTACAACGACAATTCCGAGCAAAACGAGAATAACGGCTATTCCGGCTATTTCTTTATTTTTTTTCATAACTATGAAATATCCATATTCGGGCTGATTTTTGAAAGATCGCTGACAGACGTAGACCCGTTGATAAGACGGTTAACAAACGATAGTACTTGTGAATCATACACTAAGTCAACATGAGAGACATCTTTTGCAAAAAAGTCCTCGATGAGTATCTATCACCCAACGTAGCGCTTGACACAAGCAGCGCGATCTGCGGCAGAGAGACAAAAAACAGCGTCACGGCGTGAAGCAGAGACAGGATTTTTGCCTTTTGTGTTTCTCTTTTTTTGGGGCTTCATCAAAACCGCCTTAGCAGGCAGGGGATAATTATATGACCGGATCACATCTTATCGCTATTCATTTCGTTGAGCAGTTTTTCCGCTTTACGGCGGATTGATGTCGCGCCTCCGAATTTCGAACAGAAGCCGAAAAGCTCTTCTGCCTCTTCTCTTCGCCCGGTTTTGCTGCATATGAGACCGATCTTAAACCTGAAAATCAGGTGTTCGAGCGTAGTCAGCGCGGGAAATGTCCTGGAGAGTTCTTTTCTGTAATAATCTTCCGCGGTAGCGTAATCTCCGTAAGCCATCGCCCTCTCGCCTTTTAATATACGGTCAGCTGTATCTCTGGCAATCAGACCGAGTTTACGGGACCGGACATCGTTGAATATCCGCTCTGCCTCTTTAATTTCACCTTTTTCGTATAAATAATCGGCTCTTAAAAGTTTAGCGATGTCTTTCTGCCTGACGTTTGCGACCGAATCCATTTCATCGAGAGTGTTCAGAAAAGCGCCTTCCATATCGTCCATCACGTCATATGCAACAAGCGCCATATTAAGAACCATAAAATTCGGTTTTGAAATAACATTGTCAGGCGAATAACGTCGGGATATGTATTGACTGATAAACTCGCCGGGACGGAGTTCACAATAAACGGTTTTACGACCTATGTTATAAAGCTCGTTAACTCCCTCCGAATAGTAGCCCAAGGGAAATGTTCCAATTGAAATAATAAAAAATGAAACGGCAAGGGCGATTATGACGGAGAGAGGTTCGTCATTCCCGGTCAGGCACAAAAAAATCGCGAGCGCAGTGTTTGCAATACACATAAAAGCAAATATAACAAAACGGATAATTACCTTGATTCTGGCTTTTTTCGTAATAAACATAAAATTTTCCTCTCCCGCTATCAGCGTGATGCTTTGTGCGGACTATACGAACAGTTCAAAGGTCAGAGTTCTCACAAAAAATATTATATCCGATTCCGCTTTTTTGTCAATTTCCGTAAAAGCATTTTTCGCCGGAAAGTTTTTAATACAGTACCACTTCACTCCGTCCGGGACGAGCTCTGCACACGCCTTTCACAGACCCTCTATTATATATAACGCACGAGAAGCCCAAAATCCGACAAGCGTTTTCAAAAGTTGTCATAAATAAGGCGAAACAAGTCACACCGAAGAACAAAGATGCCCGTAAAATGGGAAAGGGGAGGTTTTCAGAACAGTTCGATAAGATCCTTTTCCGCCTTCGTCAGGTTTACCGGGCCGTTTTCGGAAATGTATATCATATCCTCGATGCGGACGCCGTAATGCCCCGGAATATATATCCCCGGCTCGTCCGTCACGACGTTGCCGACCTCGAGCGGCTTGTCCCAGCTTGACGAAAGCGACGGAAGCTCGTGAATGTACATCCCGACGCCGTGCCCGAGAGAATGGCCGAAGCGGCCCTCGTATCCCGCGCCGTCTATTATGTCCCTCGCGACCTTGTCGCACTCCGCGCCGGTCACGCCCTCTTTTATATGCTTTTCCGCCTCGGTCTGAGCCCTCAGGACGGTATTATAGACTTTTTTCATCTCGTCGTCTGCCCGGCCGAGCACGACGGTGCGCGTCATATCGGAACAGTATCCGTTATACAGCGCCCCGAAATCCATCGTAAGAAAGCCCTTCTCGAGTTTTACGTCGCGCGGGACGCCGTGCGGCATGGAAGACGCCGTCCCCGAGACCGCTATGGTCTCGAAGGCGTTCCCTTCCGCCCCCAGCCGGCGCATCCCGAAATCAAGCTCTATCGCGACCTCGCGCTCCGTCATGTCGGGCGTCATAAGCGAAAACAGCCGGTCGAGCGCCTTTTCGGCTATCCTCTGTGCTTTTACGATGTTTTCGGCTTCGTCGGGGGTCTTGTACCTGCGGATCTTTTCGATTATTCCGCCGGCCTTCACGAAATTGATCTCGGGGAAAAGGGCGCGGAACCTGTCGAGTTCGGCGCACGTGACTATATCGTCCTCAAACCCGACGTTAACAAATCCGTTTTCGGCAAAAAGCGTCGGCAGAGTCTTTTTCCTGCTCTCGAGAAGGACGACGGAGAGCTCGTCCGACGCGCGTTTTTCGGCGATTTCTATGTAGCGAAAGTCGGTCAGGAGCCAGGCGTGGTCCCGGCCGACGACTACGTAACCCTCCGTGTGAAGTCCGGTGAGGTATCTCTGATTGAGCTCCGAGGTGACGAGAACGCAGTCGGCGCCCTCCGGTATTTCTTTTCTGAGTTTTGAAATTGCTGTCATATTGATTTCCTTTCATCCGTGAGATTACGTATTCAGAAGAGATTCATTATCAGGGACGCGAGCCATACGGTCAGCGGTACGGTGCCGATCGAAAGCAGGGTCGATATCCCCACGTTCCGGGCGGCGAGGTCGGGCATCACGTCCATGGTCTCGCCGAACATCGCCGAGGCGGTCGCGACCGGCAGCGACGTCATTATCACGATAAACGTCGAAACGTCGTTCCCGAATCCGAGAAGCTTTACGCTGAGACCGCAGAGGATCGGGAACACTATGAGCCGAAGCGCGACCGTGTACCAGGTGCTCCCCGTCCCGAGCAGTTTTTTAAGAGAGGTCCGGGCGAGCATCGCGCCGATTATCATCATCGAGATCGGCGTGCAGATGTCCCCGAGGGTGCGGAACGCCTCAAATACCGGCTGGTATATCCTTATCCTCGTCAGATAGAGAATGAATCCCCCGACGCAGGGGATCGTCCCGGCGTTCAGAAGAATTTTTCGCCAGCTTATCTTCCCGCTGTCCGAGCCGCGGGAGAAAACGAACTGTCCGTAGCTCCACAGAGCCGCGTTGAAAACGATATAGTAAAACCCGCCCCAGAAGAGACCGGTGTCGCCGTATATGGACTTTACAACGGGAAATCCGAAAAAGCCGGCGTTTGCGAATATCATGCAGTATTCCGAGACCGCGCGCTCTTTTCTGTTCTTTATCGGCCTGCTCGCGCCGAAGGCGGCGCCGAACATTATGACGTGCGCGACGAGCGCGGCGAGCAGTACGGTCAGCCCCGTCATGAGATTTTCGCGGGAATACTCTACGCTCATTATCGAGGAAATGATGAGCACCGGCTGGCATATTTTGAGGATGAGCGCAGATATCTTTTTCGAAAAGTCCCCGTCGAACATCCCGAGCTTTGCCGCGATGAATCCTGCCGCGATGGGTATCGACGTCCTGAGGACGGCGTGAAACAGTATCAGAACGTCAACTTTCACGGCATTCGGCGACCTTTTCAGCGACTTTTTTCATATCGTCGAGCATCTCCTCGCGCTTTCCCGGCGGATTCCGGAGGAGAAACGAGGGATGATATACGGCGCAGATCTCAAATCCGCCTTTTTTATACCATATCCCGTGCTGCGACGATATCCTGAAATCCGGCGAGATGAGCCGCATAGCGGCTATCCTGCCGAGGCACACTATATATTTCGGGCGCAGAAGCCGGACCTGATTCCTGAGATGCTCCATGCACGCCTCCGACTCCTCGGGAAGCGGATCCCTGTTTTTCGGGGGACGGCATTTCAGGATGTTCGCGACGTAGACCTCGTCCCTGTCTATGCCGACGGCCTCGAAATAGAGGTCGAGCAGCTTACCGGCGCGCCCGACAAAGGGCACCCCCTGCTCATCCTCGTTCTGTCCCGGGGCCTCGCCGACGAACATGACGCCGGCCTTTTTGGACCCCCGTCCGAAAACGAGCTTCGTGCGGGTTTCGTAAAGCCCGCAGAGGCGGCATTCGCCGCATTTTTTCTCAAGTTCTTCCCAGGTCATTTTTCCCCCGTTTCAGGCGGTCGACGCGGCGCGCCGCGTCGTCGCACTCAAACCATTTGTCTTCAAGTCTGTTGACGGCAAACGCCGCGGAAAAGTATCCGACGCAGCAGGCGACGGCGAGACGGAGATACGGAAACACGGTTTCGAATATCTCGGCGGGGGTGACGGGAGGCCCGTATTCCCCGACGTCGGAGACCGTTGACGGGATATATCCGGCAAGCGCGGCCGCCGCGTAAACCGCCGTCAGTACGAGCGCTGCGGCAAGTACCGGCCGCCCGTGCGCGACGACCGAGCCGCCGACCACTATGTTTTTCCCCGTCCGGGCGGCGTGTGAGGCGAATATCAGGGCGATCTCCGTCGCCAGCACGAACATAGTAAGATCAAGACCGAGGTTCATGAGCCCGTAGACCGAGCTCCCGAGAAGCTCCCCGGTATCCGCCCCGACCGTCAGCGCGACCGTCGCGAAGGCCGCGGCGTAGGGCATAACCGCGAAAAAGACGCAGAGAATCGCGTGCGGAAGCGCCTTTTTCATGAGCATGACAAACACCGTCCCGCTGAAGACCGCGGTTATCGACAGACACACGAGCCCTACCGTATAACTCTCGGTTATGAGTATCAGCACAAAAGAGAGGACGTACGCGGTCAGTGATACCGCCGAAACTATCAGACCGTCAAATCCCGTCCCGAAAAGGAAAACCAGATAAATGACGGTCCCGTACCCGACGAAGACGGCCGCCGTTCCGACGACCGATACGACGACGTCCGTCGCCTCGTAAATCAGATCGTTTCCGGCGTATTGACCGACGTACCTCAGCACGGTGCACAGGAGCTGCGGGGCGAGCGAGAAGACGAGCAGAAATATAAGGGCTTTTTTAAGAAACGAGGTCCTTGCGGTATAATTCACGCTTTTCATCCTTCCCGTCCGCAGTTTGCGGTTTATCGGGGAAAATTATACCATAATCACGCAGTTATTTCAACGGCAGAGGCGTTTTTTATCAGGCGAACCGTTGAAATATACGCCGTTTTAGTGTATAATACCGATGATACAGTACGTTAAAAGGAGAGCCACGTCATGAACACAATCCCCACGACAGACGGATATTTCGGAAAAGAGGTCCCGAAACTCGGCTTCGGTCTCATGAGACTGCCGAACACGCTCGGAATCATCGACGTCGAGCAGGTAAAGACGATGGTCGACATGTTCCTCGAGGCGGGATTTACCTACTTTGACACCGCCTTTGTGTATAACGGCTCCGAGGCGGCGATCAAAAAGGCCCTCGTTGACCGATATCCGAGAGAATCCTACACTCTCGCCGACAAGCTCAACGCGATGGTCGCCCTGACCGAAAAAGCGGCGAAGCAGCAGTTTTACACGAGTCTCGAGCGTACCGGCGCGGGATATTTCGACTATTATCTGCTCCACGCGTTCATGGACAACAACTACGAAAAATACGATAAGTTCGATCTGTGGAACTACGCCGCGGATCTGAAGGCAAAGGGGCTGATAAAGCATCTCGGTTTTTCGTTCCACGCGGGACCCGACCTCCTCGACAAGCTCCTGACAGAGCATCCCGAGGCCGATTTCGTCCAGCTGCAGATAAACTACGCCGACTGGGAGAACAGATCGGTCGCTTCTCGCGAAAACTATGAGGTCGCTCGCCGTCACGGGAAATCCATAACGGTCATGGAGCCGGTCAAGGGAGGAAAACTCGCCGACCCGCCGAAGGAAGTCAAAAAACTGTTCGCTTCATATAATCCCGACGCTTCGTTCGCCTCCTGGGCGATACGCTTCGTCGCCTCGCTCGACGGAATCATCACGGTGCTGTCTGGTATGTCGAACGTCGCGCAGATGAAGGACAACATTTCCTTCATGAAGGATTTCGTCCCGCTTAACGCAGAGGAGCGCGCGCTCGTCCGCCGGGCCTCGGAGATCATGTGCGGCTCCGCCGCGATACCCTGCACCGGCTGCCGCTACTGCGTCGACGGATGTCCCATGGGGATAAAGATACCCGAAATTTTCGCCGCCATGAACGCGCAGCTCGCCGACGGGCAGATCGAACGCGCCGGAAGGGAATACGCGGCGGCGACGGGCGGGAGCTCCGCCTCCGACTGCATCGAATGCCGTCAGTGCGAGGACGCGTGTCCCCAGCGGCTTCCTATCACGGACAATCTCAAAAAAGCCGCTGAAATGTTCGGCAGGTAACGACTGCCCGATTTTATCGAATCGCTGTATTCAACCCGGAGGGTTTTTATGAAAAAGACGTTATCGCTTGTTATAGCCGTTATTATCTGCCTCTCTGCCGTGTCGTGCCTGCCGGAGACCGGACCCGGGAAGATCACGGACGACGTGACGTCCGGTGTCCCTGAAACGTCGGTTTCCCCGGAACCGCCGGACACGGCGCCTCCCGCCGTAACAACGTACGACGCCGCGTCGTCGGACGAGCCGGAGACGGAAGAAAGCGACACGGAATTGCCGACGACTGATTTTCCGACCTCAGAATCGGTCTCCGAAGAAAGCTCCGCGCCGGTCCCGTCGATCGAAATCACGTCCGCCCCGGAAAAAATCAGAGTCGGGGAAAAGCTTCGGCTCACGGCGACGGTGCTCCCGGAGGGCAGCACGGAAACCGGCGTAAAATGGTCCGTTTCATCGGGAAGCAAATACGCGTCGATCACGCAGGACGGTCTCGTTACCGGCAAGGCGGCGGGCGTTTCCGTGATCCGCGCCGAGGCGACCGACGGCCCGGGAATATACGCCGAGATCACCCTGAGAGTGGCGAACGCCGAGGAGATCACCCTTTCCGCGCCGTCGAAAACGCTCTCCGTCGGAGGAACGATGCAGATTTCTTACAAGTTTGACAAAGGAACGCCCGAAAACGACGTTATATGGTCGGTCGAAGAGGGCGGAGATTTCGCGGGCGTTTCGGAAAGCGGACTTCTGACCGGGCTTTCGCAGGGGACGGCGGTCATCAAAGCGTCCGCCGCCGGAGATCCCGGCGTCTTCGGGACTCTCGCGATCGACGTCGTGTTCGTGAGAGCGACGGGCGTGAAGATCTCGGCAAAATCAAAAACGGTCGAGGCGGGCAAGACCCTTTCGCTGAGCGCGGAGGTCAGCCCCTCCGACGCCTCGGCAAAGACCGTCGCGTGGTCGGTCTCGTCCGGTTCCGAATACGTCTCGGTGAGCGATTCGGGAACGGTCACGGGGAAAAAAGCCGGGACGGCGACGGTCAGGGCAACCGCGACCGACGGCTCGGGGATTTTCGGGGTGTTCGCCGTAACGGTTACCGGGGGCGAAAGCCCGTCCCTGCCCCCGCTGCGGCTCGTTAAAATACGCCGCGAAGTGTATCTCAGCTCGGGATACGACCCGAACGACGCGGCGCGGCTCGTCGTAAGTCTTCAGGGGCTTCTCAACTCCCGCGCCCCGGAAACGAACACGTTTTATTATCTTCTTCACGACGATTCGGACACTTACTGGCTGAATTATCTGAAGCGGTCGGGAAAAATGCTCAGCGGAGCTTCCGAGACCGAGATAAAAACATTCGGCGAGTTCTGGCAGCTTATAAAATCCGAGGCCGCCGGATACGGGCTCGTTCTCTGGGACACGGAGGTGCCGTCAACGGCTAACGTCGCGGCCACGATCTGCTCGGTCGAACACTTCCTGCCCGTGAAATACGATCCTGCGGCGGGGACGCTTTACAGTTTCCTCGTCTCGGAGGGGATAGAAGTCAGAGAAAATCTCGTCGGGAGGTTCACCGACGCCGGCAGAGGCAAAAAAATAGACGGGACCGGGCTCTCGTCGACAGCCTCGACAAAGTGCGACGCTTACGTCTGGGCGCTCGACAGATACATGGACTGCTGTTCCGACAGGATGATCGCCTACGTGCTTGACGGCGCGTCGACTATCCCGTCGAACAAAATATACAAAACTTACGGAAATCCCGATCCCGAGATGAACCAGATACTCAATCACGATTATCTGATCATGAACCGCTGTTTCTTCTTCGACCTTTCGGTCGTCGGGGACGAGCGTCCGTGCGACGACCCTAACCAGCCGACGGGGACAGATCTCGCAACGGCGAAAAGGATCCTCAGGAGAATATACGAGCGCTCCGGAGGGGAGATCGTTCAGTGTCTCGGATTCCCCATGTGGTGGATGAAATACACGGTCTTCCACAAGCTCGGAAAGACGGGCGAGGTCGCCCTTGAATGGAAGTTCGCCGAGCTCATAACTACCTACAACTGCGCGATGGAGGCCGACGCCGCCCATCCCTGCTATATGACGAACGGCTCGGTCTATACTCAGTACAAGCTCTCGAAAAAGGTATTCGAAAACAATCATACGCTTCAGCAGCCCGGAAAGCTGTTCGACCCCGGAACGAAGTATTTCACGGTCTATATGGGCGACTACGACTCCTCCGCGTGGCTGAAAAACCATATCCCGAGGATATGGGACGACCCGGCGCGCGGCACCGTGCCGATCATGTGGGGCTTCAACCCCAATCTCGCGGACCGGATCCCGATGGTGTTCGACTATATTTACGAGACCATGACGGACAAGGACTATATCGTCACGGGCGACTCCGGCGCGGGATACGCGAACCCGTCGGCGCTCGTGCGCAGCGACCTGCGCGAAGGCAGGGCCAGCGGCGCCGCCGCCTGGGTGAGATACAACAAGCCGTATATGAAGCTCTTTGACATCGATACCTGCGGCTTCCTCCTCAACGGCGGCATGCAGATAACCGCCGCCGTCCGGAATATGTACAACGAAATGTTCCCGACCGGCTCGTTTTCCCACAACGAGGGACTGACGATATACGGCGGAACGCCCTACGTCCCGCTGTCGATGGACATCTACGCCCCTCCGTACGGGAACACGAGTTTTGAGGACATGTACAATACGCTCACAAACACGGGAAACAATTTCTGCGCATACCGCGCGATACTCTGGACCGCCGGAGATATCACCTCGAAAATGCAGGAATACGTCGCGTACCTCAACGCAAAAAACGACGGCTATAAATACGAATACGTCGATCCCTATACGCTGTTCGACCTCGTCATCCAGTCGGGACAGGGGATCAAGGCGGGCTGACTCACTGAACAAAAGGAAAGCCCGGACTGAATATCCGACAGAAAACCCGGGAAGGCACAAAACTGTACCTTCCCGGGCATTTAATATCCTTATCCCACCGGGAAAACGCTCCCGCCGATGAACTCGCGGACTATGCTGTTCCTCGGAACGTCCTCGCAGGAAAGGCCGAGGAAATACTCGAGGAACTTGAGGAGCCGTTTCGCTTCGGGATATTCAGGCGCGTCCTTCGGGATCGAGAACAGCAGCGGCTCGGCAAAGGTCTTGAGAACGGCGAGCTCATAAAGCGAGGCGGAGTTGAACATCACGTCGGCGTCCTCCTGGAACGGGAAAATGTGCCGCTCCTCGCCGCGCCTCACCGACTGCCACCTTGAAATGGTATCGGTAGCGGAAAAACCGCGTGTGCGCGCGTCCCTCACCATACGCCGGATCTCCCTGTTGTCCGTCGTCGGGATGCGGTTGTGTTCGTCGACGTTGAGCGCCGTCACCGCGCTTATGTATATTTTGAACTTGTCTCCCGGATCGATCGCGTAGGAGAGCTTTTCGTTCAGTCCGTGGATCCCCTCGATGACGAGGACGTCGTCCTTTCCGATGCCGAACGGCTTTCCGCCGAACTCGGGTATACCCGTCCTGAAATTGAAGCTCGGCAGTACCACCTTCTCCCCGGACAGCAGTTTTTTCATCTGCTCGTTGAAAAGATCGGTGTTGAGCGCCTCGAGACACTCGAAATCATACTCCCCGTTCTCGTCCTTCGGAGTCAGGGACCGCTCCACGTAATAGTCGTCCAGCGCGACGGGATGAGCTTTCAGCCCGACGTTGCCGAGCTGTATCGACAGACGGTGCGAAAACGACGTTTTGCCGGATGAGGACGGCCCGGCGACCATGACGATCCTGCGGTTTTCGTCCTTTATCCTCCGGGCGATCTCGCCTATCATATGTTCGTGATACGCTTCCGAGGCGAGGATGATGTCCCTTCCCTCCCCCCGCGCGATTGCGTCGTTCAGGGCGGCGACGGTCGGGACGCCGATGTTTTCACCCCACGCGTTCGACTGCCGCATTGTGGAAAACAGCTTCGGCGGGACGTAGGGATTTCCGGGCTTATCCGGCGCTGATTTGTTCGGAAGAACGAGCAGCACGCCGCCCTCGGTGAGTTTAAGATCGAATACCGGGACGTATCCCGCCGACGGGGGCATATATCCGTAATAATAATCCACGTAGTTCCCGAATCTGTAAACGTTCGTCGTGGACGAACGGCGGTAGTGGAAAAGCCGCTCCTTGTCCTTCATCCCGTGGCGTCGGAAGACCGCGACGACCTCGTCCGTCGGCTCCTTGCTTTTGACGAACTTTTCGTCGTCCCGGCAGTATCTCTCCATGGCTTTCAGGACGTCGGAAATCCCCGCCGGAGTGACGTCCCCGTCCTTCAGCGACGCGCTGAAATAAAGCGAGTCGCCGACGGTGTATTCGAGCTTCAGCGTTTTTATCCTTTTGCCGTAAACGTGCGCCATCGCCCTGAGGAACATCATCGTCGCTCCGCGCTCGTACGTTTTGTGTCCGTCGCGGTCAGCCGTCGTGATGAATAAAAGTTCCCCGTCGGGATACTCTGCGACCGGTTTGTTAAGTTCGGTAATCTTCTGTCCGACCTGCGCAAGGATGATCCGTGCGTCGTATTCGCTCTGATATTTTTCCGAGAGCGAGAGAAACGTCTGTCCGCTTTCTGCCTCAAGCGGCTTTCCCCTGTAAATGAGACCCATCAGGTGACCTCCGAAAAATGACTTTCGATGTTATTATATCATCCGTGTTCGTTAAAAGCAAGTTTTGCTTATTATTTTTTTAAAAAGTATTGACGGTTAAAAGTATTGACATTTTGGCGGAAGAATAATATAATATTGACATGGATGTCTACAACTCGTCCTAAAAACAACGTACTGACAGGAGGTAAATCATGAAACACACAAACAAAAAAATAGCGTCTGTTCTGCTTGCTTTATTGCTTGCTCTGTCTCAGTTGACGATCCCGGTGCTAATCCTGCCATCATCCGCCGAGCAGGCTTTGCCTGAAGAAGAGCGGGGGCCTGTCATCAACATGTATATGAGCCCGACAAGCATCTCAATTGATCGCGGTCAGGCGTTTCAGTTAACTGCACTGCCTCAGGTAAGCGGGGCGGTCAGCTGGTCAACTCAGAACAGTTCAATTGCAACGGTAACGCAATACGGGCTTGTAGTCGGTGTATCAGCCGGAACGACGTATATCACCGCTATGGTCGACAGTCTCGAACCGGGGATTAACGCGGCACAGTGTCAGGTTACGGTTTCATCAAACGGGATCGTTGCCAACGGAACATATTTTATTCGATCGGCGCAAAATCTTTCGGTCGACCAGTACATCGATGTTGAAGGACCGAGCAGCTCAAACGGCGCAAAAATGCAGCTGTGGGAACTGACCGGTGCTGCACAGCGGAAATGGACGATGACGCTGGGGACCGACGGCTATTATCGCGTGAAATCGAATTATTCTTCCAAGTACATGCGTGTGACCGGAAGTTCGCCGACAGCCGGAGCTACAATAACGCAAAACAGCTCAATAGTCAGCGGTTCAAAGTGGGCACTTATGAGAACGGCAGCGGGCAACTATGCGTTCGTTCCAGCTTCATCCGCTTCGTCTCTTGTGGTCCTCAACTCTCCGGGAGCTTCAAACGGCTATGACTTGAACACGGCGACGTATACCGCAAATACAAATTACAAAGATGAATGGATTCCCATCCGGATGCTGCCGCTTTCAGGTAGTGAATTGAATTATTCTTCTAGTTTGACAAGTTGGACAAGAGACGAAGTTGAGCTGTCTTGCAATTGTTTTGCTTACGCAATTAACAACCAGATTTACCCCGGTGGGAATAGCATATGGGTTAAGCAGCAGATGGGGGAGTACTATAGCTCAAGTTATTCGTTTTCTGTAAATGATGAGAGTGCAATATATGACGGAATTGCTCAGGATTTTGCAAAACGGAACTATATTTTTAGTACGAATAATCTGTTCGGACGCATAAACGACAAATATGACGTTTGTCCCTCCGGCACGTACAAGATTGCGTTATTTGCAACATCTCCAAATTCGACCTATAAAGATTACCATTGGTATAGGCAGGATGCGGATGGATTATGGTCACATAAGAGGGGATTGACAGAGGTCACTAGGCTGGATAATTCTCAAAAACAAATTATTGATCCCGAATTGGCAGACAGAAACTACGGAAATTACAACTATACAGAGTTTCTTGGGTATTATTATGTGACGCCTTGGAATGGAGAATATACTACTGTTACCAATCCCACCTACTATTACATGGGATCATATTATAACTACCATCCGTTTGGGTTGCTTCTTAATTCAAATGGGAGTTTGGTCAAGTCAAACAAATTATTCAATTTGAATATTTTTAGGTCGTGCAGATGAATTTATTTGGGAGGAGAATGATATGAAAAAAAGTTATCTCTTTATTGTCACTGTTGTAATCCTGCTGACACTATCGGTAACATCATCCTGTATGGCAAATCCATCGATAATCCCGTCATCCGGCACAGACGATGAGACAATATCGGACACATTTCTTTCGATTCTTGGCATCGAGGACGATGCGGAAAAAACAGCAAAACTTGCCGAATATGCGGAAAAAACGGGATTGTGCAATCCCGACGCCAAACCGGTAGATGCAGATGACGTCGATTCTTCAAAAATCGGAAAGATAACCAGCGTTGCCGGAATGGTTGAAATCCTTGGTCTCCCGCATGAATTCGACTACTGCATCGAAACCAATCTTAACGTATGTAAAAGAATCTGGAATGTCTCCGACGGGTCCAGTCTGATTGTCGATGCCCCCTATCTGTCTGATGAGATAAGAATGATCTCGAAAAAGCACAGTGAAGGAAACTGCGTTGTAATCTACGAAATGGAGTATCCCGATGCACAGCAGTTCGGTTTTTCGGAAGATACATCGTCAGAAGCTGATGACGTAAGCGGGAACAACATCACATTTGTTTTCGACGGAACATACTCCGAAGATTTCCCGCTTATAAATAGTGACGTTCTTTATGAACTCAAGGCAGAAACTATAGAATCCGAAGTGTTTGAGCAAATCGGTTGTTCTGGGAAAATAATCGGATCAGGCAGACTCATTGTGGGATATGAGCTTGAAGAGGGCGGCAAGGCGAGGCTGTTTTTCGATCCTCTCGGTTCGCGCGACGTGGAATCGTTTGACAGATTCAAGCTTACAAAGGTCGAGATCCTTACAGATGACTGGGATCTTGTAAAAACTGTTCTCGGCTGACCGATAACAAAACTTTTCTTCCGCAGACGGGCAAAACCGCCTGCGGATTTTTTGTCAGCCGTACCAGATTTCCGGCGACAAAATCAAATCGCTTTTTACCCCGCCCCGCCCTTGCGCCGGGGATTTTAATATGATATAATATAACAAACACGGCCGCGAGCCGTATAACGACAGAATAAATCGCCCTCAGCGGCGGAAAGAGGCACAGATAAATGAAAAACATTCCTGAAATCAAGCTCGGTATAATCGCGGTGAGCCGCGACTGCTTCCCCATGACCCTTTCGGAGAGACGCCGCCGCGCCGTCGTCGCCGAGACGAAAAAGCTCGGCATCGATATTTTTGAGTGCGAGACTGTCGTCGAATCCGAAACCGACGGCGAAAAGGCTCTCGGCGAGGTCGTTTCCGCCGGCTGCAACGCGCTCGTGGTATTTCTCGGCAACTTCGGGCCCGAGACCTCCGAGACGCTGCTCGCGAAAAAATTCCCCGGTCCGGCGATGTTCATCGCGGCGGCTGAGGAGAGCGGCGACGACCTTATCGGCGGTCGCGGCGACGCCTACTGCGGCATGCTCAACGCGTCGTACAACCTCGCCCTGAGAAACGTCACGGCATATATCCCCGCCGAGCCCGTGGGAACCGCCCCCGAATGCGCCGAAAACATAAGAAAATTCATCCCGATAGCCCGCGCGATCCTCGGCCTCAGGAATCTCAAGATAATAAGCTTCGGCCCGAGACCTCAGGACTTCCTCGCCTGCAACGCCCCGATAAAACGGCTTTACGACCTCGGCGTCGAGATAGAGGAAAACTCAGAGCTCGACCTTTTCGAGGCGTATCACTCGCATAAGGACGATCCGCGCATCCCCGGGGTCATCGCCGACATGGAGAAGGAGCTCGGCGAGGGCAACAGGATGCCCGGCATCCTCCCCCGCCTCGCTCAGTACGAGATAACCCTCCTCGACTGGATAGAGGGACACAAGGGCTCGCGCAGCTTCGTCGCGATGGCGAACAAGTGCTGGCCGGCGTTCCAGACTCAGTTCGGCTTCGTACCCTGCTACGTCAACTCGCGCCTCGCCTCCCGCGGTATCCCGGTCGCCTGCGAGGTCGACATATGGGGCGCGCTCAGCGAATACGTCGCCGCCTGCGTGACCTCCGACGCCGTCACCCTCCTTGACATAAACAATACGGTCCCGAGGGATCTCTACGACGCGGATATCAAAGGAAAATTCGGATACGACTACAAGCCGACCGACGTGTTCATGGGCTTCCATTGCGGGAATACTCCGTCCTGCAAGATGTGCTCGCCCGAGATCAGATATCAGAGGATAATGCACAGCCACCTCGAGCCGGATTCCGAGCCCGATATCACGAGGGGAACGCTCGAGGGCGACATCGCCCCCGGAAAGATCACCTTCTTCCGCCTGCAGAGCACGGCCGACGCGACGCTCCGCGCCTACGTCGCCGAGGGAGAGGTGCTCCCCGTCCCGACCCGTTCATTCGGCTCGATCGGCGTCTTTGCCATAAAGGAAATGGGCAGATTCTACCGTAACGTTCTCGTCGGGCGGAACTTCCCGCATCACGGCGCGGTCGCCTTCGATCACTGCGGCGCGGCGCTCTGGGAAGTGTTCAGATTCCTCGGCGTGAAGGAGATCGGCTTCAACCGCCCCGCCTGCGACAGATATCCGGACGAAAATCCGTTCTGAGATCATTTTGAAAAGAGCCCCGCGGGGCTCTTTTCGCACGTTTCCCAGCCGCCGTCCCGACGCGTTCTTGACATTTCGCGGCGGGGGCTGTATAATATCAGAAAAACCGGACAGGTGAAACGTATGAAAAAACAGCCGAAACGTTTCGATATGACAAAAAAACCGAGGAAAACCCCCGGTATTCTCATGCCTCTCATAAGGGCCCTGTCCGTTCCCGACGTGAAGAAGCACGGCGGCGTGCTCCGCGACCTGCGCCCGGCTGACCTCAAAGCGCCGTACATCCTCCTGTCAAACCACAACGCCTTTATGGATTTCAAGGTGATGACCTCGGCGATCTGGCCTCAGAAGGCGAATTACATCGTCGCGATCGACGGCTTTCTCGGACGGGAAAAGCTTCTGCGCGACATCGGATGCATCTGCAAGCGGAAGTTCACGAGCGACATCCTCCTCGTGAGGCAGATAAGGCGCTCGCTCGACATGGGTAACGTCTGCGTGATATTCCCCGAGGCGAGATATTCCCTCTGCGGCACGACGGCCGTCCTTCCCGAGTCTCTCGGGATGCTCTGCAAAATGATGAAGGTCCCCGTCGTGATGCTTTCCTGTCACGGGCATCATATCAACTCGCCGTTCTGGGATTCCTCTCACGACAGAGGGGTAAACCCGATCGAGGCGAGCATCGGGGTGCTCTTCACGCCGGAAGAACTCGCCGAAAAAAGCGCCGACGAAATAAACGCCCGCCTCGTCGGGGCGTTTCAGTACGACGACTTTGCCTGGCAGAAGGAAAACGGCGTCAGGGTGACGTATCCGAAGCGGGCCGAGGGGCTTCACAAAGTGCTTTATCAGTGCCCCGAATGCGGCGCCGAAAACCGCATGGGAAGCGAAAACGACCGGCTTTTCTGCCGCGCCTGCCATGCTTCGTGGCGCATGACGGAGCTCGGCGAGCTCGAGGCGGAAAACGGGAAAACCCGGTTTTCACACATACCGGACTGGTACGAATGGGAACGCGGGAACGTCCGGCGGGAGGTCCGGGAAGGGACCTATTCCTCGGGAGAGCTGCCCGTTCACGTAAAATCCCTGCCGAAAAACCGTTTTATCGAGCTCGGCGAAGGGACGCTGGTCCACGACTGCGAGGGGTTCCGGGTACAAGGCGTCGATTTCGACGGCGATCCGTTCGAGATGATAAAACCCGTACCGTCTATGTATTCCTGTCATATAGAATACGACTATCTCGGCAAATACGGCGACAACGTGGACCTGAACACCCTGACCGACACCTGGTATATCCATCCGACCTGTCCCGAAGAGAATTATTCGGTGACGAAAATGGCCCTCGCGACAGAGGAGCTGTATTATTATCACCGCGAAAAGATCGGAAAACCGTGCAGAAAGGGGCTTGCCTGACATGAAACGCGCGATCTCGTTTTTTCTTGCCGCGCTCTGCGCGCTCATCCTTGCCGGATGCGGGGGCGTCGTCGTGGATCTCCCCGATGATCCCGAGGTTTTCGATCTCTTCGAAAGGGACGATATCGAAAGCGTCGTGCTCAAAAACGGCGATAACGAATACGTAATTTTCGGGATGCTGAAGAGCCGCGGGCTCTTCGACCTCAATTACGCCTTCGGAAAATGCGTCGGATACGTGTCCGGAGACAAAAACGACCGCATTTTCGAGCCGAAGGGCGAAAAGCCGGAGGATTGGCTCGTCAGATACTACGTGGGCGGAGTCATGGATCAGCCCGTCGTGCTGAGAAACCTTGCCTCCGCGCTGAGCGGCGAGGGCGCCGTCCCCGACTGCGTGCGGCAGACCCTGAATATCAACTGACAAAACGCCCCGTCCGCGGATGCGGACGGGGTGTTTTGTAACCTGTGTTATGCGTCAAAAATCTCTTCAACCGATATATTCTGTCGGACAGAGGCCCAGGTTTGGCTTGGATTCAAACGGGTTGTCCGATAAAAAATCTATTGATATCCCGAAATTCAAGGCCCGGTTCGTTATCGTGACGTTGAACGCGCCGGACGCTATGCTCGCAACGGTACCTCCCGAGATCACGTTCTCCGGGGCAGCGACCCCGGAACGGATTTTCTCGACCGCGCCGCTCCAACCCGCCTTGCAAAGAACGTCCGCCCAATCGTACTTTTCCCGAAATTCATCAAGGGGCAGATCATAGTCGTTTGCGTCTGCTTTCACACAGTATTTTGAAATCAGTATCGCCTCGGTATAAGACTCTGCGCCGATGGAATCCAGATCAATGGCAAAGTAGAATGTCAGCGACTGCGTATCCGGAACGAAGTTCAACTCAAGATAATGCTCTGCTACGTAATGCTCGACAACCGGGTCAAATACTCCGCAATACCGCCCGTTTTCTTCGATAAGCAGAGACATGAAAATGATATACTGCGCCGCCGGAATCGGATATTCCGATCTGCAGTCAACACGTATTGAATCATCCAGGATTTCCAAAGGACTGCCTTCGGCTTTTTCGAACAGCTTGGCGAATCTTTTCAATGCACGGTACGGTCTTTGGATTTCTCCCGAATCGCCGTAAAGGACGGGCAGATCAACGGTCTCCGAAGATTTCAAAATATCTCCGGCCTTTTGCCACGCGTTTTTAAGGGCAGAATATGTTGCCGACGAATAAATTTCCCTATACAAATCGTTAAGAGCCTTGTTTTTGTCAGTATCCTGAGAAAAAACATATCCGGAGCCTGTTTCATCTGTCTGACCGGCGTTACCGTTCGCCGGGGCAAGCGTCATGCACGAACTCAAAGCCATGGAAGCCGTAATAAGCAACGCAATAAGGGCAATAATTGTTTTTTTCATTTTCATACTGTATCCCTTTTTTCTGACCTTCATATGTTTTTTCCTTTCTTTGACGATTACCGCCGTAGAGATTATAGCAAAAAAACGTTTTACTGTCTTTAGCAAAAAATGACGAGTTTTTGTGCATCAAACGTTATTTTGAAAAAACCAGCAGTTTTTTTCATTTTCAGGCTAAAAACTGTGCAAGCACAGCGCAGCCGATTTCGAGAGGATAAAATGACTCGTGCCGGTAATGCTCCGCTCCAGCGTTCATAACATACTGAAACAAAAATCCGCTGCTCTCCCGACGGAAAGCAGCGGATTTTCTTTATCCGTTCCGGTATGCCGAAAAGCCCGCTTGCGGGCGTCTTCATTTTGGTTGTTTTATAACCTATGGGTTATATTTCAGCATAACCGACGGGCTATGCTCACACGGGGGGCCGCCCGAGGCGAAGAGTTTTACCCCGAGATCCGGCGCGACTCTCGACCCGTCGGGAAGGACGGCGCGGAGCCAGTATTTTTCGATATTTACGCCGACGGTCCTGCTTTCGCCCGGCTCGAGATACACGGGGCAAAGACCGCAGAGCCGGAGACGAGGCGTCTCGGTACGGCTGTCCCTTACCTCCGCGTAGACCTGAACTTTTTCGAGCCCGGCGACCTCGCCGGCGTTTTTCACGTCGACCGAGACCGTCAGATTTTCCCCGTCGTCGGAGACGACCGACATCCGGCCGTATTCAAAGCAGGTGTAGGACAGTCCGAAGCCGAAGGGCCGGAACGGCTCCCCGGTCATATAGGCGTACGTCCTCCCCTTCATCGAATAATCGTCAAAGGCGGGCGCCGGCGAGCCTTTTTTCGGAAAGGTTATCGGCAGGCGTCCGGACGGAGAGAAATCCCCGTGAAGCAGCCGCGCTACGGCAAGTCCTCCGAGCGCCCCCGGATACCAGCAGTGGACGAGCCCCTTCAGTTTTGAGTTTATTTCGTCCCCGAGATCGACGGGGCCTCCGCAGAACACGAGCGCGACGACGTTTCCGCTCGCCTCGAGGACCTTTTTCGCGAGCGTGATCTGACTTTCGGGAAGACCAAAGCCGGTGCGGTCTCCGTGGAAGAAGTCCGGGTTGTCGATTCCCATTTCCTCCCCCTCGACCTCCCTGTCAAGTCCGAGGCAGAGCACCGTCACGTCCGCCCCCGCGGCCGCCGCCTGAGCGTCCGCAAAGGAGTTTTTGCTCCCCCATTCGGGGGAATACTCATACATGAGCGAGCCCGGCGAGACGGTTATTTCGGCGTCCCGGAAAACCCTTCTTACGCCCTCGGCGGGGGTGATATACTCCGGCGAGGTGCCGTTGTAGTTGCCCTCCAGCATTACGTTCGAGTCGCATACCGGTCCGATGACGGCGATTTTTTCAAATCTGTCCCCGAACGGAAGGAATCCGCCCTCGTTTTTAAGGAGAACGAGACTCTCCTCCGCCGCGCGGAGGTTCAGCTCTCTGTGTTCCCGGCAGTTCACCGCCTCATACGGCACGGCAGAGAACGGCCGCTCCTCCTCGAATTCACCGAGGGCGGCGCGTATCGTGTAAAGCCGCACGGCGGCCTCTCTTATCTCATCTTCGGTGACGAGCCCGTCGTCGAACGCCGCCGTGAGCGCCTCGTACGCCCGACCGCAGTTGAGGTGACACCCGTGCCGTACGGCGAGCGCCGCCGCCTCGGAAAGCGTGTCCGCCACCCCGTGCCCCTCGACGAAATCCCTTATAGCGCCGCAGTCGGAGGTGAAATAACCCTCAAATCCCCATTTGCCATACAGCACCTCGTCCATGAGATAAGAGTGCGCGCAGCAGGGCTCGCCGTTGACGCGGTTGTACGCTCCCATCACCCCGGCGACCCCGGCCTTCACGGCGTGCTCGAACGCGGGAAGGTAGGTCTCCCAGAGATCCTTCGGACTGACCTCAGCGTCAAAGCCGTGACGGCAGTATTCCGGACCGGAATGGACGGCGAAATGCTTTGCGCACGCCGCCGCGCGGAGATATTCCCCGTCGCCCTGGATACCCTTTATGAACGGGACCGACATGAGAGAGGTCAGGCACGGATCCTCACCGAAGGTCTCCTGTCCTCTTCCCCATCTCCCGTCGCGGAAGATATTTATGTTCGGCGCCCAGAAGGTCAGACCTCTGTAAATGCCTCTTTCGCCGTATTCGAGATTTTTGTTGTATTTTGCCCTCGCCTCGACGGATATCGCCTCGCCGATCTCTTTCATCAGCCCGGGGTCGAAGGTCGCCGCCATGCCGATCGCCTGAGGGAAAACCGTCGCGCTCCCCGCTCTCGCCACGCCGTGCGCCGCCTCGTTCCACCAGTTATATTCTTTTATCCCGAGACGGTTTATCGCCGGCGACGTGTAAAGGAGCTGAGTCATCGCCTCCTCGACGGTCATTTCCGAGACGAGTTTTTTTGCCTTTTCTCTTGCTTTGGTAAGATTCATAGAGCCCCCCAGCGGTGCTTTTTTCGCGTTAATTATACCATACCCCGCGCTGCAAATCAATCCGCCGAATGAGCAAAAAAAGGCTCCCTTGTGTAAAGGGAGCTGTCAGCGAAGCTGACTGAGGGATTGTTTCACAATGTTATCAATATGACGGCAGACACCGGCAAAATTGTCGTGAATATCGGAATTCAGTATTCTCACAACTTTCAGTCGGTATTTTTCAAGAAAGCGCGTTCTTTCATCATCACGGGTTATTCCGTATTCGGTGTAGTGTTGCGAGCCGTCAAGCTCTATGACAAGGTTTGCCTTTGCGCAATAAAAATCCACAATATATCTTCCTAGGATTTTCTGACGTGAAAACCTGACGGGATATGTCCGCAAAAAATCGAACCATAAACGCTTTTCTTCATCGGTCATGTTTTTCCGAAGTGTCCTCGCAGCCGGAACAATGTATTTATTATGTTTCCTCAGCACGACAATCCCTCCGTCGCGGCAACGCCGCGACACCTCCCTTTACACAAGGGAGGCTTGTTTGAAGTTCATCATTTTTTCTCTTTCTGTGGTTACTTCCTTTGCCAACGAATAATTGCTCCATCGTCATTACGCTTAATTTCCAAAGCAGTAAATTCTTTAATCAATTCTCCATTCAAGTACCGTTCACTGTATCTTAGTTGAGCGTCACTACTTACAAATACTTCGAGAAACCACTTGGGTTCTGAGTTGGGATATTCATAGATTTCTTTGGTTACGTTAACAACGTACCCGTTTTTAACTTTGTGCCAATTTCCACGATATGAAATCGAATATATTTTTTCAAGCTCATAATGATCAGGTTCAATATTGGAAGCATTGCCTGTTATTGAACCATCTTCCCAAAAATACAGGGTATCTATTTCTGTCGTATTACTCCATCCCGTTTGATAAATGCCTACAATGTCGTCAACCATTGTCTCGGTCACACGCTCTGATTCAACAATTGTAATCTTCCCATGCGAGCACCCAAACAAACCAACAATAATCAAAAGTGCTCCCATCATTGTGTATAATTTTTTAACAAAATCACGGATCATAGATTGCCACCATTATCTGTCATTAAAAGTTCAAAGGTTTTTTATCAACTTGCGAAATCATAGGCTCCCTTGTGTAAAGGGAGCTGTCAGCGAAGCTGACTGAGGGATTGTATACCATCATACTCAAAACAATCCCTCCGTCGCGGCAACGCCGCGACACCTCCCTTTACACAAGGGAGGCCTTCGGGAGCCGATAAAATCGCGCTGCGTTTTTTGTCCACCGGGTCTGTAAGCCGGGTTCTGTGATCGGCGCTCATCTGTCTCGACCTGCCGTTGCCGGCAGGCTCAAGCCGCCTCGCGGTCTGCGTCGGGCAGACGCGGGGATATCTCCCCGCCGCGGGGCGTTGCATCGGATAGGGTTTACAGCGGACCCGTGTTGCCACGGGAACTGGTGAGCTCTTACCTCGCCTTTCCATCCTTGCCGCCCGCAGATGCGGGCGGCGGTCTATTTCTGTTGCACTTTCCCGGAGGTCACCCTCGGCGGACGTTATCCGTTATCCCGCCCTGTGATGCCCGGACTTTCCTCATGCCGATACCTTTCGGCGTGACGGCACGCAAGCGCCCGACCCGGTGGACCTGAAGATTTTACAATAATCGAGGGGTTTTGTCAAGTTCATTCGCCCGAAGGCACGGGAATGAGCGAATCGCCCGACAGCGGCTCGCCGATTACCGGGAAGCCCGTCTCGTCGAACGATATCGGCTGTACGTGACAGACTCTCATGCGGCGGCGGGCCGGATTTTCGGCGTTCGTCGAATAAAAGCACTGATACGCTATCCACGTCTCGCTGAGGTCCGGCGAGGTGAAAAAAGACGCGTGCCCGGGCGCGAAAACGCAGGCGTCGGGATTCTTTACAAAGATCGGCTCGGGATGTTTTTCCCAGTTTTCCTTGCCGAGCATATCGCCGCCTTTGTATTCGAGGAGTCCGAGCTTGTAATTGTCGTCATAGCATCCGCACGCCGAGTAAATGATGAAAAGCCGTTTTCCGTGTTTGACGAAGAACGGTCCTTCGTTCAGCATGCCATCCCATTCGTAGTCCCTCGGGTCGCATATCGCCGTCCGCGGACCGATTTTCCAGGGCTTTTTAAGCTCGGCGATGCTGAGCCCCTGCAGCCCGTCAATGACCTCCGAAAAGCAGAGATAGCGTTTCCCGCTCTCGTCGTCAATATACACCGTCGGATCGATCCCGAAGATCGAGTTGTCGATATACGATTTGAATCTGAACCCGTCGAAGGGGTCGGAGGTCTTTGAAACGAGAACGAAAAGCCGTTTTACCGGATTGCGCGGGTCCTCCGTCCCGCTCGAGTAAATGTACCAGAGCCCGTCCATATAATACATCTCGGGCGCCCAGAGCGAATCGAATATCTGCGTCCCCGTCCAGTACACTTTTTTCGACTCCCCGCCGGTGAACAGCTCGGAAAGGACCCTGCTTCTGTGGAGCACTATCTCGCTGTTCTGCGTCGACATGCCGTAATAATAGTCGGTCATCGGGTCATACGTCACGAAGGGATCGGGCGCCGCGCCCTTTGTCACTATGAAAGGATCCTCGCCGGGCGGGTCGGAGATCAGGACCTTCATGGTTTCCCCATCCTTGCGGAGCGGCGTCTCCCTGCCCGTGTAAACCGTTTTTTCCGTTTCCGTTCCGTTTTCCGACGTACTGCTCATACCGTCTTCCCAGTTTTCCGACGTACTGCTCATACCGTCTTCCCCGTTTTCTGCCGCACACGAAGCCGCCGATATCAGGAACAGAGCGGCGAGCAGTATGCAGAGCGATTTCTTTATCATTTTTTGTTTGCCTTTCCGGTCTGGATTGCAGAACCGGCGGGGCGCCCTTTATCTGAACGCTCCGCCGGCCGCAGGGATATTTTACTTTTTTTCGCGCGGTTTGTCAAGGTTAGACGCCTCATTATGAGAGCATCGTGACGCTCCAAAGCTGATAGTTGCTCGATGATGAAGCCGCCCAATAAACATTTGCTCCGTTGCTTGATGAACCAACCGTTAAATAGAGGTTATTGTTGCTCAGTTTTATCTTGTAATTTCCTCCAGTCGAACTCACAAATGTCACTTGGGCATCTGTTTCGTTTCCAATTATTTTATGCAGATTGCAATTATATGGGTTGCCTGATCGATAAACATTTAGACCGAATTTCGTGTCAATTATTGAACGAATTCGTCGCTGAAAGTGCCTCGTCCCAAGAAGCATCTTGTTCAGGAGGGATATCATACCCAATGGCGATGGAAACAATATTTTCACAACCCGAAGCGAGCAGAAGACAGTCTGCGGTCAGATCGTGCGCGTTCACGGTAAGTCTGACAAACGGAGAATATTCAATCGGCTCAATTGCCGTGTAAGGAATGCAGTCGATCAATTTGACGTTCGATTCAATAATTTCCCGATGATATTCCTTTGAAAAAGCGTTTAGCCGGGCGCGGTATTCGCGTGCGTCCTCGGCGGTTTTTATTTCGGTGTTTTTTATGGAACGGTACTCGCTTTCCTGTTCTATGTTGCTTTTAAACTGAACAGTCACGACCACCTCGCCGTAATAATTCTCTCTGTCATGGATAAGACATACGGCTCTTTCCAGTTCGTTTTGATCATCGACGTCGGTTAATTCCTCTCCGTCGGTATAAAAATGTATTTTTTCAAGCGAACAATCATATCCGCCCGAACATGGCTCAGTCACACCGCTTTCCTGATCATTGTTCAGTTGAACGATGCCGACGGCGGCCGCTACGCTCACCGCACAGCAGGCGGCAAGTATTATGATTATTACTGTACGCAATGTTTTTTTCATGATTAACACTTCTCCTGTCATTCTGTTGTTTTATTACTTTGCATCAATCGGGATTCCTTGGCTTTTCTTCCCGTTACTTCAAATCGATCGGGCCTGTTCTGAGCCCCTTAACCACGTACCATGAGGACGACACAAGATCGCAGAAATCATCCGCGCTGATCTCTTTCCCGTTATAGAAGATACTGACTACCCGGTCTCCGCAGACAATGCTGATAACTGCTGTGCATCCTCCCCCGGAAAACGCGTATATTTTCTCTTCAATTATCTCCCGCGTCAGGTCCTCTGCGCAAACGGCTTCGAAAACCCCGGGCAGCTGAGAGCCGGGAACGGACGAGTTTTTTTCCATCGACCCATAATAGAGCGACAGTCTGTACGTATTCGGGTCGGCATGATCGGCGAGGAGCGTGCCGTTCGTAAACTGTGATATCTTTATTTCAAGCTGAAAACAACTATTCCGGTCGTCGGCTCCGCTCGGGTCTACAGCATGTTGCTTCCACTGTTCCCACGGTTCGGAATATAAATACAGGCCAAGAAAACCGCGTTCTTTCGTCAGATAACTTCTGTAACAAACAATACCGTCCGGCAGTTTTCTCGGGAGAAGCCATTTGAAAACCGGATCGCTGTAAAGCTCCTCAATCGTCGGCGTGCTGAACGGCTGAACGTATTCCGGATTGTCGTCTAGGGAATCCGCAAGCGGCAGCTGATTTTCTATAACCTGCGTCATCGACCCGAAATCGGGCGCCCCGGGCAGCGCGTTTCTCATTTTTACCACCGTCGAAACGGCGACGGCGGCCGCGGCGATCACGGTGACCGCAAGGATCGGAGCGACTATCAGCGCCGGCTTTTTAAGCGCCGCGGCGGCGCTCTTTTCCTCATAATTTTCCGCCGAACCCACGAGTTCGGGGTCGATCATCGACAGAGCGTCGATAAATGTTCCTTTGTTCATGTCAATATCCTTTCTCTTTCAGCATCAGGGCGGCTTTTTCGCGAGTTTTGCCGAGAACGTCGTAAACGGTGCTTTTCGGGATGCCTGTCTCTTTCGATATTTCCTTGATCGTCTTTGCGAAATAATACCTTTTTATAAAGCATGCCCGCTCCCGTTCCGGCAGGGCGTCGAGAAAACCGTTTATCGCCGCGGCGAGTTCCTTCGTTTCGAGCTCCGCCGATGTGTCGAAATCATCTTCGAACAGATCGCCGTAGTCGTCGAGGGCGTCGACTATCCCCGAGCTGATCCGCTTTTTCCTGTGGTCTTTTCTTAACCTGTCGATAGCGCTCGAGCGGGCGACCATACAGAGATAATTCCGCAGGTTGTCCGGGCAGTCGGGCGGTATTCTGTTCCAGACGGCGGAGAGAACGGCGTTCTGACACTCCTCGCTCGCCGCTCTGTCCCTCAAAATCCCGAAACAGACCGAGTAGATGAGTCTGCCGTATTTCTCGGAAGTATCGTCGACCGCCGTCTCGTCACGGTCAAAATATTTGCGGATGATATCCGCGTCGTTTTTCTGCCCGCTCGCGTTCCTTTTCATGCTCGATGCCCTCTGTAAATATATACGACGGTTTTTCCGGTTTTTCCGGCGAATCCGAAAATTTTTTGTTCCGGCGGGAGCATACCGGTTCCGCGCATGAATGATACCACATAACGTCCCGTCCTGTCAATCTCCCGTTTGACATTCCGGGGCGCGTGGAGTATAATATACTGATTTATTTTACGCGGACGGAACGTCCGTCCGCGACGCGACGGGGAGCATTCCTGAATGAACAAGATACTTACGAAAAAAATACTGAATCCGACGGTCGTCCAGATGGAGATCGAGGCGCCTCTCGTTTCAAAAAAAGCGAAACCGGGGCAGTTTATTATTCTGAGAGTCGATGGGGAGGGCGAACGGATCCCCCTGACCGTCGCCGGGGTCGACCCCGTGCGTGGCGCCGTCAAGATCATATTCCAGCTTGTCGGAGGGACCACGATCCTCCTCGGCGCAAAAGAAGCGGGGGAATATATAAGCGATTTCGTCGGACCTCTCGGCGTCCCTACGAAGACCGACGGAATTAAAAAGGTCTGCATCGTCGGCGGGGGCGTGGGCTGCGCGATCGCCATGCCGGTCGCCCGGGAGTTCCGCCGTCTCGGCGCTGAGGTGACGAGCATAATCGGCTTCCGCAGCCGCGATCTGCTCATTCTCGAGGATGAATTCCGCGAGTGCTCCGACCGGCTTTTCGTGATGACCGACGACGGATCGTACGGGCGCCACGGAAACGTGACCGTCCCGCTCAAAGAAATGCTCGAAGCCGGGGAGACCTTTGACGAGATAATAACGATCGGACCGCTTATCATGATGAAGTTCGTCACCCTCACGGCAAAGCCGTTCGGAGTTCCGGTGACGGTCTCTATGAACCCGATCATGATAGACGGGACGGGCATGTGCGGCGGCTGCCGCCTTACCCTCAGCCGGGACGGAGAAAAGATAACGAAATTCGCCTGCGTCGACGGACCTGACTTCAACGGATACGAGGTCGATTTCGACGAGGCGATGTCGCGCGGACGGATGTACGCCGATTTTGAAAAGCACGCCCGCGAAAAGGCCTGCGAACTTCTTAAAAAAGCGGACTGACGGAGGAAAAAATGGCTATTATTCAGAAACGGCACGAGATGCCGACGCAGCCCGCGGAGATCCGGGCGCACAATTTTGACGAGGTCGCCCTCGGCTATACCAGAGAGCTCGCGCTTGAAGAGGCGAGCCGCTGCCTGAACTGTAAAAACCGCCCCTGCGTGAGCGGCTGTCCCGTCAACGTCAATATTCCCGATTTTATTTCGAAACTGAAAGAAGGCGACACCGAGGGAGCTTATAAGATCATCTCCGAGACCTCGTCTCTCCCCGCCGTGTGCGGAAGAGTGTGTCCGCAGGAGACCCAGTGCGAGAGCAAATGCACCCTCGGAATCAGATTCGAGCCGGTAGCGATCGGCAGGCTTGAAAGATTCGTCGCAGACGAGCACCGCAAAAATTCCGCTCCGCCCGCAGAAAAGCCGGTCGGAAACGGGCACAGGGTCGCCGTCGTCGGATCGGGCCCGTCCGGGCTCACCTGCGCCGGGGATCTTTCGAAAAAAGGCTATTCGGTCACGGTCTTTGAGGCGCTCCACGCGCCGGGCGGCGTCCTCGTTTACGGTATCCCCGAGTTCCGTCTCCCGAAATCGATAGTCGCCGCGGAGGTCGAATCCCTCAGGGCGCTCGGAGTGGACGTTCAGTGCAATACTGTAATCGGCAAAACGCTCACGATAGACGAGCTTTTCGATATGGGATACGAGGCCGTCTTTGTCGGCTCCGGCGCGGGGCTTCCCAATTTCATGGGCATACCGGGCGAATCGCTCAAGGGCGTATATTCCGCAAACGAATTCCTCACGAGGACAAATCTCATGAAAGCGTACCGCTCCGATCCCGTGACGCCAGTCATGAAGGGCGGGAAGGTCGCCGTCGTCGGCGGCGGGAACGTAGCGATGGACGCCGCTCGGACGGCGCTCCGTCTCGGCGCGGAAAAAGTCTATATAGTTTACCGCCGCTCGGCGGAAGAACTCCCCGCAAGGGCGGAGGAGGTCGAACACGCGAAGGAGGAGGGCGTCGACTTCCGCCTGCTTTGCAACCCCACGGAGATCACGGGTTACGAAAACCCGACCGATCCGCGCGACCCGAAAAACGGCTTCGTGACCGGGATGACCTGTATAAAAATGGAGCTCGGAGAGCCGGACGCAGGCGGCAGACGCCGCCCCGTTCGAGTTCCCGGGAGCGAGTTCACCCTCGAAGTCGACACGGTAGTCATGGCGATCGGCACCTCGCCGAACCCGCTCATAAAAAGCACGACCGAGGGGCTTGAGATCAACCGCCGCGGCGGGATAATCATAAACGAGGACGGGATGACGAGCCGGACCGGCGTGTTCGCCGGGGGCGACGCCGTGACAGGCGCGGCGACGGTCATTTCCGCAATGGGCGCCGGCAAGACCGCCGCCGCCGGGATAGACAAAATCCTCGGCTCCCCCTGAGGGGGAGCTGTCAGCGTAGCTGACTGAGAGGGGGCCCTTGGCTTCCCCCGCTGTGGGGAAGCTGTCATCGAGCGTAAGCGAAGATGACTGATGAGGGTAAAAGACAAGCGGATATCTGTAACAAACGATTATAACAGAAAATCTTCCGGCCCTCATCCGAGCGGCTTCGCCGCCCACCTTCCCCACGGCGGGGGAAGGCAAGTTCACGAATCATCGCATTTTATTCTTCGGGAGAAACCGGAATGAAGATACTTGTAATCTGTCAATATTACTCTCCCGAGCCGTTCCGTCTGAACGATATCTGTGAGGAGCTCGTGCGGCTCGGACACGAGGTCACGGTCGTCACCGGTACGCCGAACTACCCCGAAGGGGAGATCTATCCGGGATATGAAAAAGGGGCGAGGCGGGACGAAACGCTTTCGGGCGTGAGAGTTCACCGGTGCCCTCTTATCCCGAGAAAGACCGGGAGCGCCGGACGGCTGATGAATTATTTTTCATTCCCCGTCACGGCAAAGCGATACGTCAACGGCAAAGAATGCGCCCCCGCTTCCGGCGGTAAATTCGACGTCGTGTTCGTGAACCAGCTCAGCCCCGTCATGATGGCGGAGCCCGGTCTGAGCTACGGAAAAAAGCACGGCGTTCCGGTCGTGCTCTACTGCCTCGACCTCTGGCCGGACAGCGTCGTCGCCGGAGGTCTCTCGCGCGGCGGACTCCCGTACAGGATCTTTTCCTCCCTTTCGAAAAAAATTTACCGGCGGGCCGACAGGATACTTGTCGCGAACGCGTCGTTCGCGGGCTCGATTTCCGAAAACGCGGGCGTCGACGCCGCAAAGATCTCGTATCTTCCTCAGTACGCCGAGGACGTATTCGAATATCTCGGTCCGAGGGTCCCCGACGGGACGTTGAATCTCACGTTTGCCGGGAACGTCGGCGCGGCGCAGGACGTCGGAGCCGTACTCGGCGCAGCGGAGCTTACGCGGGACGCCCCCGTCGTCTATCACGTCGTGGGCGGAGGCACGGAGCTCGACCGGCTGAAAAAACTCGCCTCGGACAAAGGACTTGAAAACGTCGTGTTCCACGGCCGGCGTCCCCTCTCCGAGATGCCGGAATTCTATAAAAAGTCGGACGCCATGCTCGTCACTATGAAGGACGACCCGGCTCTTAACATGATCCTGCCAGGGAAGGTCCAGTCTTATATGGCGGCGGGAAAACCCGTTATCGGGGCGATAAACGGCGAAACGGCGCGCGTTATCAGTCAATCCGGCTGCGGTCTCGTCTCCCCCGCGGGGGACTCCCGTGCCCTCGCCCGAAACGTTATGATTTTTTCTGAAAACATCAGAGAGGCGGCGGACAGTATGGGAAGAGCAGCCCGGGAGTACTACGAAAAACACTTCGACAAACACATTTTCATGAAAAAACTCACGGATGAACTCGAGGCGGCACTGAGATGAACGTACTTCTGATCAACTCGACCTGCGGCGCGGGGAGCACCGGCAGGATATGCGCGGGAATAGCAGACCGGCTGACCTCCGAAGGAAACGAAGTAAAGATCGCCTTCGGCAGGGGAGCGGTCCCCGACGCAGCGAAGGACTACGCTCTGCGCATCGGTTCGGATTTTTCGGTAAAAAAACACGCCCTGTTTTCACGCCTGACCGACGGGAGCGGGCTCGGCTCGGTCTCCGAAACGAAAAAGTTTCTTGAAGAGGCGGACGGCTTCGACCCCGGACTGCTCTGGCTTCACAACATTCACGGCTATTATATCAATTACGAGCTTCTTTTCGGCTGGATAAAATACCGTCCGGAAATGAAAGTCAGATGGACGCTTCACGACTGCTGGGCGTTCACCGGACACTGCGCCTACTTCTCCGACGCCGGATGCGAAAAATGGAAGACCGGCTGCATGAAATGCCCGAACAGAAAAGAGTACCCCTCCAGTCTCACGGACGGCAGCAGGCGCAACTATGAAAGAAAAAAAGCCGCCTTTACCGGGGTAAAAGGGCTTGAGCTCATCGTTCCCTCGGAATGGCTCGCCGCGCTCGTCAGACAGAGCTTTCTGGCGTGCTATCCCGTGACCGTCGTTCCGAATTCGGTCGACGAGACAGTTTTCCGGCCGACAAAGAGCGATTTCAGGCAAAAATACGGGCTTGAAGGGATAAAAACCGTCCTCGGCGTCGCCTCGGTCTGGGACCGGCGCAAAGGGCTTGACGAGATGGTGAAGCTTTCGTCGGAGCTCGGGGACGGCTGGAAGGTCGTGCTCGTCGGTCTCAGCGAAAAGCAGATAAGGTCCCTGCCCGAAGGGGTCCTCGGGATCCCGCGGACGGAAAGCGCGGCCGAGCTTGCCGGAATCTACTCGACGTCCGACGTGTTCGTCAATCCCGGCAGAGAGGAGACTTTCGGAATGACCACCCTCGAGGCGCTCAGATGCGGGACTCCCGCCGTTGTATATGAAGGCACCGCCTGCGAAGAGGTCGCACGGAAAAACGGGGGCATCGCCGTTCCGCAGGAGCCCGGCGCGCTGCGCCGCGCGGTGCTTGAGGTCGCCGGAAAATGAAAAAAGTTCTCTTTATCTCCGTCTATCCTTCGCCGTACCGCGTTGATTTCTTTACCGAACTCGGAAGGTATTCCGACCTCACGGTATATTTTCTGCGCCGTCCGGAGGAGATAAAACACCGCGACGCCGGCTGGTTTGCCGACGGTTATCCCGGGTTTACCGCTCTTTTCCCGACGGGAAAGACGTTTTCCATCGGCAAAAAAAAGATCTTCCGCGACGTAAAGGAAATTATTCTCAGAGAGTGGGACGTTATCGTTATGCACGGATGGTCGGAGCCGACCTTCATGTGGGCGATAAACTTTATGAGACGGAAAAAGATCCCGTTTGTGATGGAGATCGACGGCGGATTCGTATCCGACGACGGTTTTTTAAGAAAAAAAGTCAAAAAGTATTTTATATCCGGGGCGTCCGCTTGGCTCGGGACGGGACGCGTTCCCGCGGATTATCTCATAAGCTGCGGAGCCGACCCGGAAAGGATATTCACATACCCGTTCACTTCGCAGAAAAAGGGCGATCTGCCGGCGTTTACCGACGGGGACGCGAGACAGGCGGCGCGGGAGGCGGCGAAAAAGCGGCTCGGACTGAGCGGTCCCGTCGCCCTTTCGGTCGGACAGTTCATCCCGCGAAAGGGCTTTGACGTGCTGATAAAATCGGCCGCGCTGCTGCCCGGCGTCGGATTCGTCGTCGTCGGAGGCGAGGCGCCGCCGGAATACACGGCGCTGAGGGCCGAGACCGGCGCCGGAAACGTGTCCTTTGCCGGATTTATGAAAAAGGACCGGCTCGCCGACTACTATCTCGCGGCGGACGTCTTCGTCATGCCGACGAGAGAGGATATCTGGGGTCTCGTCGTGAACGAGGCGCTGTCCTTCGGACTGCCCGTAGTATCGACCGACCGGTGCGTCGCCGCCCTCGAGCTCGTCAGGGAGGGTTCGACCGGCTATACGGTCCCGCCCGACGACCCCGAAGCGCTTTCCGAAGCGACGGAAAAGGCGCTCCGGCTCGATCCTGCGCGCGTATGCGCCGAAGCGACCGCCTCAGTAAAGGATTACACGATCGAAAAATCGGCCGAAAGGCACGCCGAGCTGTTTGAAACGCTCGGCAGACGAAACTCATGACGGATGAACTCACTCTGAAAAAACAGAAAATACTGCTCGAAATGCTCCGCTTTTTTCATCGCGTGTGCGAGGAAAACGGGCTCACGTACTATGCGCTCGGCGGAACGCTTCTCGGAGCTGCCCGGCATAGCGGTTTTATCCCGTGGGACGACGACGTTGACGTCGGTATGCCGAGAAGCGAATATGACAGACTGAGGGAGCTGGCCCCGTCGCTCCCCGGCGAAAAATACCGGTTCGAGTTTCCCGACTCGCCTGATCCGCGGTTCTGCTATCCCTTTGCAAAAATGTATGACACCGGGACAACACTAATCGAAAACGTGCGACCCAGGCTTGTCCGGGGGATATATATAGACATTTTCCCTCTCGACGGGCTTTGCGACACTGACGAAGAAAAGGAATCCGCCTACCGGCCGGTCGATCATCTCAAAACAATGCTCGATCTGAAAAGGATCAGGCTGAGGAAAAGCAGGTCGCTGAAAAACAACCTGGCGCTGATAGCCGCCCGGATGCTCCCCCCTTATTATCACGGAGCGAAGCGCATCGCGCTGAAAATCGACTCCCTGTGCAGAAAAAACGCTTTTGAGAGCAAAAAATACGTCGGAAATCTCGTCGGCGCCTGGCGCGCGCGCGAACTCGTGCCGCGCGAATATTTCGGGAAACCTGTCCCTCTCGATTTTGAAAACATAAAGATAAACTGTCCGGCCGACACAGACGGGTATCTCACGGCGATCTACGGCGACTGGCGCACTCCGCCGCCTCCGGAAAAACAGATCACCCATCACGACAGCGAAACCGACCTGAACACGCCGTACACACAAACAGGAAAGGCAAAAAAATGACAACAGCCGTAATAATCGCCGGGGGCTCCGGCTCCCGTATGGGACAGGACATACCGAAACAGTTCATAAACATTTACGACAAGCCGGTAATAATCTACACTCTCGAAGGGTTTCAGAAGCATCCCCAGATCGACGAGATAGAGGTCGTCTGTCTCGACGGGTGGCAGGAAGTCCTCCGCGCCTACGCGAAGCAGTTCAACATCACGAAGCTCCGCGAGATAGTCACCGGCGGCAAAACGGGACAGGAGTCGATCAGAAACGGCGTCTTTGCCCTTGAAGGTCACCTGTCGGACGAAGATACCGTCGTCATTCACGACGGGATACGTCCGCTCGTCGACGAAACGGTCCTCACCGACGTTATTCTGAAATGCGAAAAGTACGGCAACGCCGTGACCTCGATGCCTTATAACGAGCAGATCTTTATAGTCGACGACGAGATCAGCACCGTAAAATACATCCCGCGCGAGACCCTCAGAAGGGTTGCAACCCCCCAGGCGTACAGGTTCGGCAAGCTCCTCCGGGCTTATCGCAAAGCGTTTGACGAGGGGATCGGCATTTACGGCTCGTCGTATACCAACACGATGATGGTTGAGCTCGGGGAGCGGCTCTATTTCGCCGCCGGCTCCGACAAAAACATAAAGCTCACGACGAAAGACGATCTCGAAATGTTCAAGGCCTATCTCCGGTCGGAAAAAGACAACTGGCTCAAATAATGACGCTTTACGAAAACGATAAGTACAAAGAAGACGTGAAAAAGGTCGCCGGCGCTTCCCTTCCCTGGGAAAAGCTCTCGGGCGCGCCGGTCATCGTCTCGGGCGGGACGGGGATGATAGGAAGTTTTCTCTCCGACGTTCTTGCCGAAAAGAACCGGGAGGGGCTCGGCTGTCACGTTTATCTCATCTGCCGCTCCCCCGAAAGGGCGGCCGAGAGATTCCGCGGTCAGGTGTGCGATCCCGCAGCGAAGATCGTCTGCCGCGACGTCACCTCATCCCTGACCGACGCGGGCCTTCCCGGCGGCGGATATATCCTTCATCTCGCGTCGAACACGCATCCGAGGCAGTATGCTACCGACCCCGTCGGCACGATAATGACAAACGTCAACGGGCTGAAAAACATGCTCGATCTCGCGGCAAAAGGCGGCGCCCGGCGCTTCGCCTTCGCCTCGTCGAACGAGATTTACGGAGAAAACCGGGGAGACGCCGAGTTGTTCGACGAACAATACTGCGGATATATCGACTCAAATTCCCTCAGAGCCGGATATCCCGAAAGCAAACGCTGCGGTGAGGCGCTCTGTCAGGCGTACCGCGCCGGGTCCGGGCTTGACGTCGTGATCCCGCGTTTTACGCGGACGTTCGGCCCGACGATGCTGCCGACGGATTCCAAGGCGGTAAGCCAGTTCATAAAAAAAAGCGTCGCCGGGGAGGACGTCGTACTCAAATCCGACGGGACGCAGCACTACTCGTTTACCTACGTGGCGGACGCGGTACTCGGTCTCCTCACGGTACTGCTTCTCGGAGAAGACGGCGGGGCGTACAATATCGCCGACGAATCGTCGGATATCACCCTGAAGGAGCTTGCCCGGATCGTGGCGGAGCACGCGGGAACGAAGGTCGTTTTCGAGCTCCCCAACGGGATCGAGGCGGCAGGATACAGCAAAGCCACGAAGGCGCGGCTCGACGGCTCAAAGCTCAGACGGCTCGGATGGCGGCCTTTATACGGGATCGAGGAAAGCATACCCCGGACCATCGACATTCTGAAAGAGACCGGATTTTCCGGCAAAACACAGTAACTTAAATGGACGGAACGGTGTTCTTCATATCCGAGCTCCGCGCGCCGGACGATCCGCGCGCGACCTCTACTCATATAATGACCTACGCCGTTCTGCGCGGTCTGAGGGAAAACGGCCTCCGCACGGTGCTTTTCGCGATATGCGAGGACGGACAGGCGGCGGAGAGTCTTTCGGGGACCCCTTCGCTCGCCGATATCACGGTCACGCTGCCGAGCAGATTCGGAGGGATCAAAACCGGGGACGCGTACACCCGGCTTTTTCGCATGCTGCTCTCCCCGCTGTACCGCGGTTTTTACGCGAAAAACGTAAAAAAGGCCGTCACCGCCGGAGATTCGCCCTCCCTTGTTCTCGCGCACTGTCCGTCGATCGAGGGCGCGTATTACGGCGACGAGCTTCATCGGCTTTTCCCCGGAGCCCCTTATTATCAGTTCTGGAGCGATCCCATCGCGATGAGCGGTCTTGTTCCCGAAAAAGTGGGGCTCAGACGCCTGCCCTTCCGGCTCGCCGAATCAAGGGCGCTCAGACGCGCCGACAGGATAATCTACGGCACCCGGCCGCTCTGCTCCTGCCAGAAAAAACTGTATCCGCGGCTCGCCCGCAAAATGTTCTTCTCCGACGTTCCGTGCTGCGGGACGGATTCGGAGAGCGGGAAGGATCCGACAAGGATAGTCTACGCCGGAAACTATTACTCCGCGTTTCGCGATATACGGCCGCTCATATCCGCGGTATCCGGCTCTGAGACCTTCACGCTCGACGTTTTCGGGAACGGCGACGTGCCCGACCCGGGCGTCCCGAACGTCGTTTTCCACGGGCGCGTTTCCCCCGGGGAGCTGGACCGGCTTACGGAAGCCCACGGGATATCAGTCTGCGTTCTCAACTCAAACTGCGTACAGATCCCCGGAAAGGTCTTTTACGAGGCCGGTTCCGGGAGAAAGATACTTGTCATTAAAGACGGGCGCAACCCCTACTCGGACGTCATCTGCGATTATCTTTCGGAATACGGGCGGTTCTCTTTCTGCGAAAACGACGAAAAGTCGATCTCGGCCGCCCTCTCGTCGCCGGTCGCTGAGCGAAACCCCGTTTCTCCCGATCCCGCGCGCTTCGGCGAGGCCGCGGTCGCGAAAACCATAACCGACGGAGGGCTCTCCTGTGATGAGTGAAGAAAAGAAGAAGATCACCGTCGTCGGGATCAACTCGGTCGTCAGGGGAAGCACCGGAGGGGTCATGCTCGGCGTTTCGCGCGCTGCCGGAAAAGAGGGCGTCGGATTCATTTCCGCCTGCCCGGCGGCGAAATCCAACCGCGGCGGCGCGGACCTTTTCATCGGAACGAGATTTTCGAGAAATCTTCACGTACTGCTCGGAAAAATGACGGGCAGACACGGCTGTTTCTCCGCCGCGGCGACGAAAAAATTCGTGTCCCGGCTCGGGAAGATAAACCCGGACGTTCTTCATCTGCACAATCTCCACGGGGATTATATAAACCTCGGCGTTCTCTTCGATTACATACGAAGTTCCGGCGTTCCCGTCGTATGGACGCTCCACGACTGCTGGGCGTTTACCGGCAGATGCCCGCATTTTGAAACCCTCGGCTGCGCCAAATGGGAAACGGGCTGCGAAAACTGTCCGATGCCGGCCGGCGATTATCCGAAATCCGACAGAGACAGGGCAGCTCTCATGTGGGAATACAAGCGCCGCGCCTTCACTATGCCCGAAAAAATGACGATAGTGACCCCGTCGCGCTGGCTCGCCGGTCTCGTCCGGAGATCGTTTCTCGGAAAATACGACGTCAGGGTCATTAACAACGGCGTCGACGTCTCGGTGTTCCGCCCGGCGCGGGGGGAGACGTACGAAAAAATCAAAAAAACCGGGGCGCACATCGTGCTCGGCGTCGCCTCCGGCTGGACCCGGGCAAAGGGGCTCGACGTCTTTTCCCGGCTTTCGGAAACGCTCCCCGAAGATTATACCGTCGTGCTCGTCGGCGTCGATGAAAAAACGCGGGCGGCGCTCCCTCCGCGCGTCGTTTCTCTCGGGAGAACGGACAAAAACGAGCTCGCCGAAATCTATTCGGCGGCCGACGTCTTTGTAAACCCGACCCTCGAGGACACCTTCCCGACCGTGAATATCGAGGCGCTCTGCTGCGGAACTCCCGTCGTCACCTTCGACACGGGAGGAAGTCCCGAGATCCCCGACGAAAAAAGCGGTCTGACCGTCCCGCGCGGCGATTACGGCGCCCTTTCCGGGGCGATACTCCGCGTCTGCGGGGACCGGCCTTTTTCGACGGACGACTGCGTTTCGCGCGGGAAAACGTTTGACAGAAACAGTAATTTTTCCGAGTACGTCGCGCTCTACAGAGACCTTGCGGGCGCATATACGGGGGGTGGCTCTGATGAATAAAGTCGCAAAAAACGCCGCGTGGATAATCGCCTGCAAGATCATTCAGTCGGTGCTCACCTTCGTGATAAGCATGCTGACGGCGAGATACCTCGGCCCGTCAAACTACGGTCTGATCAACTACGCCGTTTCGCTCGTTGCCTTCGTCGTGCCCGTCATGAACCTCGGTTTCGGCAACGTTCTCGTAAAGGAACTCATCGACCGGCCGGAAAAGGAGGGCGAGACCCTCGGAACGGCGATCCTGACGAGTTTCCTCTCCTCCCTCTGCTGTATCGCCGGCGTGACGGCGTTCTCCGCCGTCGCGAACGGCGGCGACCGCACGACGGTCCTCGTCTGTTTCCTTTACAGCCTCAATCTCATTTTCCAGGCGCTTGAACTCATTCTTTACTGGTATCAGTCAAAGCTTCTTTCAAAATTTACGTCGATAATCGGGCTCGCCGCCTACGCGGTGACCTCCGTCTACCGGATATATCTGCTCGTTTCTCAGAGCGACGTCATATGGTTCGCCCTTTCAAACGTCATCGATTACGGTCTCATCGGCGTTTTCTCGCTCATTATTTACAAAAAGCTCGGCGGCGCGAGGCTGTCGTTCTCAAAGGCGACGCTCAGACGCATGTTCGGGTCAAGCCGGCACTATATCGTGTCGTCCATGATGATAACCGTTTTTGCCCAGACGGACAAGATCATGATAAAGCACATGATGGACGACACGTCGGTCGGATACTACGGGGCGGCGGTAACCTGCGCCGGGATGACCTCATTCGTTTTCACGGCGATAATCGACTCCTTCCGGCCGTCCGTTCTTGAATGCGACCCGAAATCTCCGCTTTTTGAGGAACGGCTCGCGGCCCTTTACTCCATCGTCATTTATTTCTCGCTCGCGCAGAGCGTCCTTATGACTGTTTTCTCGGGGCTCCTCGTGAGAATCCTTTACGGCGCCGCCTACGCGCCGGCCGCCCCGGCGCTCGCGATCGTCGTCTGGTACACGACCTTCTCGTACCTCGGCGCCGTACGGGGGGTATGGATGCTTTCGACCGGCAATCAGAAGCATCTCTGGAAGATCAATCTTTCCGGCGCGCTCGCGAACGTCGCGCTGAACGCCGCGCTCATTCCGTTTTTCGGGATCTACGGCGCCGCCGCCGCGTCGCTCGTCACCCAGATCTTCACAAACGTCGTGACCGGCTGCATAATCAGACCGGTGCGCCCGAACAACGCCGTTATGATCAGGGGACTCAACCCGAAATATCTCGTTTCGGCTCTCGGAAAAGTGTTCCCGGGAAAAGGACGGAGCTCCCGGGACGTTGACACGCCGGAGCGCGAGTGATATAATAATTCCGGTTTTACCGCAGGAGTGTAAAAATGCAGAACTCAAAAATATATATCCCGGAGGGCTACCGCTCTCTGCTCAATCCGCGCCAGACGCAGATCGCCATAAAAAAAGTCAAGGACTTTTTTGAAAAAGACCTCGCGATACAGCTCGATCTTACCCGCGTGACTGCCCCGCTTTTCGTTAAAAAGGATTCGGGCCTCAACGACAATCTGAACGGGGTGGAAAGACCGGTCTCCTTTGAGATTTCCGGGATCGACGGCGACTGCGAGATCGTCCATTCGCTCGCCAAATGGAAAAGGTTCGCACTCGGAGCCTACGGGTTCGCGGCAGGCGAAGGACTTTATACCGATATGAACGCGATCCGGCGCGACGAGATCACCGACAACATCCACTCGGTTTTCGTCGACCAGTGGGACTGGGAACGCGTCATAAAAAAAGAAGAGCGGACCCGCGAAACACTTCATCTCGCCGTCAAAAGGGTTTACCGCGCCCTCCGTCACACCGAAAAGTACATAGCCGACGATTACGCATTCGCCGCGCGGCTCCTGCCTGAAGACATAGCTTTCGTAACCTCCTCCGAACTTGAAGAAAAATACCCGTCAAAAACCCCGAAGGAGCGCGAATACGCCGCCGCCAGGGAGTTCGGCGCCGTATTCATCGAGGGAATAGGCGGAAAACTTAAAAACGGCAAGCCGCACGACGGGCGCGCGCCGGACTACGACGACTGGACGCTCAACGGGGACATTATCGTTTACTATCCCGTCCTCGACATCGCGCTCGAGCTTTCGTCAATGGGCGTCCGCGTCGACGAAGAGGCCCTCATTCGCCAGCTGAACGAGGCGGGATGCCCCGAAAGGGCCTCCCTGCCCTTCCACCGCGCCCTGCTTGAGGGGAAACTCCCGTACACCGTCGGCGGCGGAATCGGTCAGTCGCGCATCTGTATGTTTTTCCTGAGAAAAGCCCATATCGGCGAGGTCCAGGCCTCGGTCTGGGACGACGAAACCCTCCGCATCTGCCGGCAGGCGGGCGTCAATCTCTTCTGATATGCCGTACAGATTCAGCGGGATTTTTATGGATCTCGACGACACCGTCCTCGATTTCCGCCGGTCGGAAAAAGAGGCGGTCTCGAAAACTCTCGCCGCCTTCGGCCTCGAGCCGACCGACAAGGTCACGGAGCTCTACAGTCTTATAAACGAAGCGCAGTGGAAGCTCCTTGAAAAGGGGCGGCTCACCCGGCAGCAGGTGCTTGTCCGGAGATTTTCGCTGCTTTTCGAGACTCTCTGCGTCCCGCTTTCCGACCCCGAGCAGGTCTGGCGGGCGTACGAGGCAAACCTTTCCCGTTCCGCCCACGTCATTCCCGGAGCGGTCGAGGCCGTGAAAGAGCTGAAAAAAGAACACCGCGTCTTTCTCGCGACGAACGGGACGGCGACGGTGCAGCGGAGTCGGCTCGAGATAAGCGGGACCGGCGGGCTTTTTGACGGGATATTCATTTCGCAGGACGTCGGGGCCGACAAGCCGTCGAGGGCGTTTTTCGACTATATGCTTGAAAAGACGGGCGCCGACCCACGGGACTCCGTCATGATAGGAGACAGCATGAGTTCAGACATCGCGGGCGGCGCCGCCGCCGGCATGAAAACGATACACTATATGAGCCGCCCGACTGTATACGGAGATCTCGTCCCCGATATGACGGTGACAGACGTTTCCGCCCTGCCGGAAGCTGTAAGAATTCTTGAGACAAGAACAGAAAGGAGCGCCCTCTGATGTGCTTCAGGAAAAAGAAAAAGAACGAAACAAAGGATATCCCCGTCGCCTGCGAATTCTGTGAACACGCCGTGCTCATAAACGACGAGGAGAACGTGCTCTGCGGAAAAAAAGGCATTATCGGAAAGGGCGCGAGCTGCCGGAAATACGTCTACGATCCGCTCAAGCGCATCCCCAAGCCCCTGCCTGAAATACCGCATCTGACCGAGGACGACGTCATCTGACCCGATCGCCGTACATTTTTCAAAACAAAGGACGGGAAAACCCCGTCCTTTTGAATTGATGAAAGTCTTTTACACCCGGTTTGCCTGAATGGTGATGTATAATATCAATACCAGCCTCCGTAATTTGTTATCTTGATTAAAAACCGCCGAAAGAAAGAGTTGAAAACCACTCTAAATTCCATACCTCAGGATTGTTTCTAACCTCAACAAGCAGATTATCATAAACGAACATTGTGCTATTTCGATTGCTAGTCTTGTACTCATACACCAATGCAGTTACATTCCGATCACTTAGTTCGACTATCGTGGTATACACAGCTTGACATTGACTACCAAGATTATCAATGTTGGGATAGTTTGGTGACATTCTTCTTATAAAATCTGATGCTGATTCTGTTTCATGACCTTGTAGAAATTCATCTGGAATACATGTGACCTCAATGTATAGGTTATCTCCAGTAGAAACTTTAGGATGATAAAAAATGCAAGGCAACTCATATTTTTCAGATGCGAACAATGTAATGTTGCTGAATCCGTCTTCGTTACGTAATTCAATCACTTCACCGTTTAAATATGGAACAATATTGTTGTGCAACCGGATTGCTTTAACCATACTCCTCAAATTTTCAATTTGTTTATTTGTAGCGCCTTGCTCTAAAAAATCAACGAAAAGTTTGTTTTCATTTCGCGAATCTAAAGCATTTTGGAGTTCTCTTAAAGAGGCAAATTCAATCGAAGAAACGGATGGGGTTTTTTTATCAACACTTATCTCTTCCCCTGTAATCACATTATTTGTATTGCATGCGCAAAGTAGTAAACACAATAAAATAGTCAATAAATTAAATAGCTTTTTCATAGTTTCCCTCATTATTTTGTTAACTGTAACAGACCACGTATTTTCGGCAGTACTAATGATGATCTTCCAAATGACAAATAATATCATCCCTGCATCCGCTGCAAATCACCGTTTTCATGTAGTTTGATCTGCTTTCAGTGTGCCCTGTAATCGATCATACTTTCGCCTTTTATTTGCGATTGATATACTACGATTACAATATTTTTGCCATTTTCAGGAATGGAATCGAATCGAAGCTGCGTGTGCTGAAGATGACGAGATGAAATCAGATTGTCAGAAGCAATGTAGCATTCTACATTTTCGTATTTATCGCTCAGTTCGTCTGCAGCCTTCTTCAAATCAGAATCATCAACAGAACCTGCCCTTACGAGAACAGCAGTCAGAAAATTCATCCCGTTTCCGTTGCCGTTCAATTTTCCGCACACTGATTTTACTTCAATAACTTCTAAATAGTCGTCAATCGCATTTCTCACTTCTTTTTCCATGTTGTTCAGTAATACATTGTTCCATAATCCGAATATCGCGGAGAACAGAATCAGTAACCCGATAACAAGGGACAAGCACGGTATTGCTATTTTAAAGATTTTTTTGGTTTTCATCAAAACCTCCTTATCGGGTATTATTATTTTAACACACCCCGTAGGGATATGTCAAGACAGATGACTCCGGGACGCGCTTTGCACACGCCTTTCACAGACCCTCTATTAGATATAACGCACGAGAAGCCCAAAATCCGACAAGCGTTTTCAAAAGTTGTCATAAGTTAGAATAAATCAGTCACAAGAAAAGATATTCCGGGCGGATATCCGTCACCGAAACGTCGGATCCGGCACTTGAATTGTTCACAACACCGGAGTATAATAACGGCAAAGGAGGCGAAATACATGCGATATGACTACGACGTTATAGTCGTCGGAGCCGGAAACGGCGGGCTCGCCGCCGCCTCGGAGCTTTCCGGCGCCGGGCTGAACACCGTTCTGCTCGAAAAACACAATCTCCCGGGCGGCGTCGCCACAAGCTTCGTGCGCGGCAGATTCGAATTCGAAGCGTCGCTTCACGAGCTCTGCAGCGTCGGAACGGAGAACGCTCCGCTCGAGACGCGCACCCTGCTTGAAAAACTCGGCTCCGACACGGTTTTCCGCAACGAAAAAAACCTCTTCCGCGCAATAGTCACGGGAGAGGGCGGCTACGACGTGACGATCGCCGCCGGCGAAGAGAACTTCCGTCGGTCGATGCTCGAGGTATGCCCCGAATCCGAAAAAAGTCTGAAAAAACTCGATAAACTCATAAAAAAGTCGGCGGAGGCCATAAAATACAACGACGAAAAGGGCGGGAACCCGAACCGGCTCGTCATGATGCTCAAATACGGGGCGTTCCTCATCTCGGCGTCCCATTCCCTCGACGACGTGCTGCGCTCGCTCGGTTTTTCCCTTCGCGCGCGTTCCATTCTCGAGACCTACTGGAGCTATCTCGGCGTTCCAGCCGACGAGCTGAACGCCTTTCACTATTTCGAGATGCTCCGGGGATACGTTGACGGCGGCGCCGGGATCCCCGACAAAAAATCCTACGGCATTTCCCTTTCGCTCGCCGAGGCGGTCCTCCGGCGCGGCGGTACCATACGGTACAACACGGAGGTCACGCGCTTCATATACGACGAAAACAAAAGAGCCGTCGGAGTCGTCGCCGGCGGGGACGAGTATTACGCGAAAGAGATAATCTCAAACGTGATCCCTCACAACGTGCTCGGCATGTCGGGCGGCAAAAACGTCCCGGATAGGGACCGGAAACTGCTCAACGCGCGGCGGCTCGGGATGTCGTTTATCTGCATATACCTCGGGCTGGACGAAACCGCCGAAAAGCTCGGAATCAACGACTATTCGGTGTTTATCGCCCGAAAGGCCTCGTCGAGGATACAGTTCAGAAGCGCCTCCGAAATGGGGATGTACGTAGTAAACTGTCTCAACACGTCGGTCCCCGGTGCGACTCCCGAGGGGACCTGTTCCCTGTTCTTCACCGTCCCCGTGATACGGGATTCTTTTATGAAAAACGTGACCCCCGAGGGCTATAAGCGTTTCAAGTCGGAGGTCGCCGCGAAATATATCGCGGATTATGAAAAGGTCCTCGGCATAAGTATCAGAGACCGCATAGAGGAGATCTCGGTCGCGACGCCCGTCACCTTTGCAAGGTACTTCGGGTCGCCGAACGGGACCGCCTACGGCTACGAGCTTTCGGGATGGGACGGGATAATCCCGAGGATCCTCAGCAGGGGGAGCGAGCTCAACATCGACGGTCTGACCTTCTGCGGGGGGCACACCGCCTCCGGCGACGGCTTCGGCGTCTCCTACCTGTCGGGAAAAGAGGCCGCCGACAAGGTAATTGAAAAAATCAGGGGAGGGCGAGGAAATGGCTGATAAAAAGCGCCTCAGCATAGCGGATTTTCTGAAAATACTCCCGATCCGGAACAAAAAAATAGAAAATGCGGCGTCCGACCCGCCGAAGCCGCTGACGTCGTACAGACCGAACCGCCTGGCGATGATACTCCATCCGGGAAGGCAGGCGCTGCGGGTCGCCGGGGTGACGCCGCTCACCGACGACGTAAAACTCTATACCCTCGTTCCCGACCCTTCGGGCGGCACCGATTCCCTCGCCCCGTTCGGCGCCGGCTCCTACATATCCGTCACCGTCGAGACGGACGGACGGGTGTTCAGCCGGCCGTATTCGATAACCTCCTCCCCGGGCGACGCCCTTCGCGGGCGGTATGAGATCGCCGTCAAAAAGGAACCCGGCGGGGTCGTGTCAGACTTTATCCACGAAAACTGGGACGTCGGGACCCCCGTGTCGGCCTCGGAGCCCGCCGGAGAGTTTCAGTACGAACCGCTCCGCGACGCCCCGACCGTAATCTGCGTCGCCGGGGGGACGGGGATCACCCCCTTCCGCTCAATGATACGCGCCGTCCTCGAGGGCTCCGAGGACTTCCGGCTCACGCTGATATACGGTGCGAGAACGGAAAAAGACCTGCTTTTCCGCCGGGAGATCGAGGCGGCAGAGACGCTCGACCCGAGGATAAAGGTCGTTTACGTCCTGAGCGAAGAGGAAAAGCCCGGACGGGAGCACGGATTCGTCACCGCCGACGTGATAAGAAGATACGCGCCGGTCGCCGGGCCTTATTCAGTGTTCGTGTGCGGACCCCAGGCGATGTACCGGCATCTTGAGACAGAGCTCCCGAAGCTCGGTCTGAGGCGGAAATATATCAGGTACGAAATATTCGGCCCGATCAGGCAGATCGACGCCGAGCCGGACTATATCAGACCGGAACGGGACGTATTCTCGGTCACTGTGCGGCAAAACGGCGCCGAAAGGGAGATCCCCTGCCGCCGGGACGAAACGCTCCTCTCTGCGATGGAGCGCGCCGGCGTGCGCGCGCCGTCCCTCTGCCGGAGCGGCGAATGCGGCTTCTGCCACTCAAAGCTCGTCTCCGGCGACTGCTACGTCCCGACAAGACAGGACCACCGCCGCGAAGCGGACAGGATATACGGATATATCCATCCCTGCTCCGCATTTCCGCTCTCCGACGTCGTGATCGACGTGCCGTCAGCGAAATAAAACGCGCGCCTCCCGAAACCCGGGAGGCGCGTTTTACCCGGCTCCCCCTAGGGGGAGCTGTCGGCGGAGCCGACTGAGGGAGTTATCTCGATACGCGGCTTATACTCCTTCCGTCTCGCGCGCTGCGCGATCCACCTCCCTCCCCGAGGGAGGCTTGCCTTGCCTTCCCCCGTTGCGGGGAAGCCATTCTTATCAGTAACAGAGATGGCAATCTCTCGGTGTGATGAAGGCGTTGAAATACTATCCGGCTACAAAGTTTATTTTTACAGCATAGTTGACCGGCATAGCTACCTCACTGAAGTGTTTCTTTATCGCTTCGACATCAAGCACCTCTACAAATGCATTTGTATATCCGATTCCATAGACATAGTAAATGCGGTAGTTCTCGTCAGAAAACATCGTTTCTTTTTCGTTTTCTGATATGTAAAAATTTATTTGCTTGACGCTCTTGCTTGTGGTGCTTTTAACTTCGATATGGAGCTCGTTTCCGTTCTCGTCAAACGAAAGTATATCATAACCGAAAGAGTCGCTTCTTTTTGAAATGCGCTCCACCTTTTCAGCAAGATCCGGTCTCCTGAGGCTTTTCAATTTGTTCTTTTCATATTTGACGACTGCCTCTTCCCCGACTTCGCCGATCGCAGCCGCAACTTTATTAATTTGTTCGTAATCACACTTTATTGACAATCTGTCCGGCGAATTGTCCGATTCATGACCGCGCCATGAAAATTCTTTGCCCTTTGTTTTCTCGGTCAGTATAAGATCGGTTATCTTATATGACAGTGCGTCGATTTCATTGTCACTCTTGCCCTTTACTTCCGGGAATTCTGAGTAAAGAAATCTCATGAACTCTATTCCACTCCAGTTTCTCATTACCGGATCACGATTCTTTTCCTCAAGCAAAAGCGCGGCGTTTTCAAGATACGATTTTCCGTAACTCATGTTGTTAAAGAGAACGTTGAGAAAATATCTGACATGACTTTCGTTAAAAATGTTCGGATATTTTTCAGGAAAGTATACCGCAAGCAATTTCCATGTAAAGCCGCCGCCGAAGGCGTTTTTCTCGATCTCGAGGTTGTTCCCGGATTTGGCGGCTTCAAGAATTTTCATTATCCTGTCCTTGATAACGTCAAAGTTTTCCCCGGTCCCATTTGCCCAGTGCCAGCCCGTTTCTCCGCCTTTTTTATTCCCATTGTATACACCATAACGTATCGGCCTGACTCCGCTTATCTGTCCGAGACCTTCAAGGTCATATTCAATGCGTTTGCAAAACGATGTTTTGCCCTCTGGTTTTCCCGTTTGTATGGCATATCTTTCGGGTGTCAGTTCATCCATTTTATCGATTGGGAAATCCTTTACGAACTGCTGACGAAGTATTTCAAGTTCCTTTTCTGATTTCCCGCCGTTCCATGAATTGTCTGGTGAGTAAACAGCATCAAATGATTTGATTGCTTTCTGAATTGTGGTTTTCATTTTATTCACGTCATTTACTAATCAAAATAAATTGCTGTATATCCGTTTTTGTAGATTGCGCCGCTCATTCGACTGTATTAAGATCAATGATAACAAAAGCTCGATACCATTTGTTTGCAGCAGCATATTGTCCTGAGAGCGCACCAGCAGTACTGCGAATGACTCCTTCTTCATCAACAATATGAGTATTTTGTATTTGATACATATGTGGAGCCGAAACATCCGCAGCTAATTCCTGACTCAAACCAAAAAGGGAAAAAACGTCTGGATACCCGAGACGGTCTTGTTCGGGCAAAAACTCTAATATTTCTTTTCTGACATACTTGGCAACGGGACCCGATACAGCAGCCCAAGTCGTTCCGTTCAGGGTATATCGTCTAGTATTAACTATTTCCTTTTCGTTCTCAGAAAGCACAAGTTTAGCTCTAGTCATACTAACACCTTCTCTATCATATGTGATGTGTTTTGCTATCAAAAAGGCTAAATTCTGTTCTTCGTCTTTGTACGCAACAATCCATTCCACAGGTTCCCTTCCATTAGTAAAATCGCCATCCTGTTCACATTTTCCAAACGTCACTATATCACCGATCTGCATATTTTTTGTAATGGGTCTTTCCTGAATGTGATTGTTCCCGCCGATTACGCTTCCGGCATCCACCGTTTCCGTCGTCCCGTCGGTATAGAGCACGACGAGGTTAGTGCCGTCGAGAGAGACGGACTGAATGCCGCGGCCGGCGGCGCCGGTCGCGCCCGAAAGCGACGCGAGCCATTCGCTCTCGCTGCCGGTGAAACCGTTATCGACGGCGATCTCGTACGCAGACTTGCCGTTTGCGCCCTTGTCGCCTTTATCACCCTTGTCGCCCTTTTCTCCGACGATGGAGGTCAGCCAGGCAGCCTCGGTGCCGGTATAGCCGTTCTCCACGGCGAGTTCAAATGCCGATTTTCCGTCGTCACCTTTGTCTCCCTTCGGTCCGACAATGGAAGAAAGCCAGGTCTGCACGTCACCGGTGTAGCCGTTCTCAACGGCAAGATCATACGCCGACTTACCGTCATCGCCTTTATCGCCTTTTTCACCCTTTTCACCCACAAGCGAAACGAGCCAGTCGGCGAGCGTACCCTGATATCCGTTCTCACAAGCGAGCTCATAAGCGCTGAGCCCCGGGTCGCCCTTATCGCCCTTGTCGCCCTTCGGTCCGACGAGTTTTTCCGAAATCCATTCCGCCTCGGACCCGGTATAGCCGTTTTCAACCGCGACTTCATACGCGGATTTTCCGTCGTCCCCCTTGAGACTGTCAAGCCATTCGGTGACTGTGCCGTTAAATCCTTCGGCAACGGCGATCTCATAGGCAGAACGCCCGTCGGCTCCGTTTTCGCCGGCAAGTCCGTTGAGCCATTCGGTGAGCGTTCCGGTAAATCCGTTTTCCTGAGCGAGCGCAAAGGCTGATTTGCCGGTCAGACCGGTCTCTCCCGCGTCGCCCTTCGCGCCAACGAGAGATGCGAGCCAATCGGCCTCCGATCCGGTGTAGCCGTTATCTACCGCTATTTCATACGCGCTTTTGCCGTCCGCGCCGTTCTGTCCTTCTGTTGCGACAAGAGACGCAAGCCACGACTGGACGTCGCCCGTGTATCCGTTTTCTACTGCGAGATCATAGGCAGATTTGCCGTCCGCGCCGTTCCGTCCGACGATCGATCCGAGCCAATCGGATTCGGACCCGGTATACCCTTTTTCAACCGCTATATCGTATGCGCTTTTGCCTATATCCCCGCAGTCTCCCTTTTGTCCGATTAGGGACGCAAGCCACGCGGCGATATCGCCGTTAAACCCGTTTTCACAAGCTATTTCATACGCTGATTTTCCGTCTGCACCGGCCGCGCCCTTTTCTCCGACAAGCGAACCGAGCCAGTCGGCCTCCGATCCGGTGTAGCCGTTGTCTACCGCTATTTCATACGCGCTTTTGCCGTCCGCGCCGTTTTCACCGTCAAGCGCGGCGAGCCAGTCCGTCAGACTGCCTGTATATCCGTTTTCCTGAGCGAGTTCAAAGGCGTTCTTCCCGTCTTTGCCGTTCGTTCCCGCCTCACCGACCAGAGAGGCGAGCCATTCCGTGAGCGTTCCCGTGTATCCGTCGTCATAAGCGAGTTCATACGCGCTCTTTCCGTTTGTCCCGTTCATTCCTACAAGAGACGCGAGCCAGTCTGACACGGTCCCTTTATACCCGTTTTCAACGGCGAGATCATAGGATGATTTGCCGTCACGGCCGTTTTCCCCGTCCTTGCCGGCGAGCGAGGTCAGCCAATCGGAAAGGGTGCCCGAAAAGCCGGCTTCCTTTGCCAATTCAAAGGCGCTTTTTCCGTCGGCCCCGTCTTTTCCGTTCGTTCCGTTTTTGCCGTTTTTACCGGGATCTCCTTTTTCACCCTTGGCGGTCGAGGCATTAATTATCAGGTCCGTCCACTCAGTCTCCGAACCCGTATATCCGTTTTCGACCGCAAGCTGGTAAGCGCTTTTCCCGTCGCGACCCGGGTCTCCCTTATCGCCTTTGTCTCCCTTATCGCCCTTCGCTCCGGCCTCGCCGGCAAGCGAAGCAAGCCACTGATCAACCGTCCCGCTATATCCCTGTTCCTTTATAAGATCGAACGCGCTCTTGCCGTTTTCGCCGGGAGCGCCTTTTTCACCCGTCCCGGGCTTTTTTAACAGCGCAATGATTGAAAGGATCATTGCAGCCGCCGCGATGACGGCAACTATTGACGTTAGAACCGTTGTTTTTTTGTTCATTTTCTCCTCCAATGGGCTATTTGCCCGCTTATAGTAACGAAAAAATAATTTTCGAGATTTATAGTATACCATATCGGGAATAAAATATCAATAGGCTCTGTAAAAATCTTTTCAATATTTATATGCTATATAAAACGACTGAAACGAGGCGGAGCCATGTCGGCATTGACAGAAGAAATAGGAGCGCGGATAAGGCGTTACCGCATTATGCGGAAATTGAGTCAGGAGGAACTCGCCGAGAAATGCGGCCTACATCCTTCATACATCGGTCAGGTGGAACGCGGCGAAAAAAACGCAACGATCGAAAGCATAAACAGAATCACCGAAGGTCTCTCCATACCTCTCGAAAGACTTTTTGAAAAAATGGATGAAGCAACGGCAAAGGACACAAATTATCCTGCCGAGGCATATCGGCTCGTGCAATCCGTCCCGGTTTGTGATCAGGAAAAAATCATTGTTATTTTACGTTCTATCGTCGCAATATGCGAGGGTTGAAGAAATTAACGGCCCTATCTTTTTCCCTCACCGATGGAGCTGTCGGCGGAGCCGACGGATGAGGGCCGTTGAATAATCAGTTGCCGCCGTTTTGATATTTATGTGCGCGTGTTTTCGCCACCTCATCAGTCCCTTGCGGGACAGCTTCTCCTCAAGGAGAAGCCTTTCGGTTTCTGCCGCGCCCGGCCACCTCCCTCACCGAGGGAGGCGTTTGCAGAAACGGCCACTTGATTATTCCCTTCCGATATGATAAAATAATGTTCGGCGGGAGCGGGAAACGCCGCGACGCCGCGATATTCCGGCTGTAATCCAAGGAGGACAAAAAATGATTCTTGACGAAAATGATCTGCGCGAAGGGCTGAAATTCATCGTCGGCACCTGGCAGGTCGACTACGTTGTAAACGCCTTTTCAAACGACCTCTCACACATCCCCGCGTCCGAGTTCAAAAGCAGCGACGGACGGGATTTTTCCGCCATAACGTTCGAGTTTTTCGAGGATCACACCGTCGCCATGCGCGACGCAGCCGCCGGCAAAGAGGAGCGCGGCACCTGGGAACAGACCGGCTGGAGCACATACAAGTACACGCTCGGAGCTTTTATCGACCTGCCTGAGGGTTCGTTCCGCGACGCCGCCGAAAAGCTCGACGTCATCGAGGGCTGCCTCGTTTTCAGCATCGGCTTCCTCGCCGTCGGAATGAAAAAGATCTCCGACGGCGTCGTCACAGAGCCCGAAAAGGAGCCCGACGTCGGCGATATCGAAATGACCGGGGAGGATCTCGGTGCGCTCGACGTCGTCGGGACCTACGAGGTCGCGAAGACCTTTGCGATGGTAGGCGGCAAATTTGGGCTGTTCTCACGCGAGGAGGCCGCCGCCGATCTCGAAAAGCGCAAGGCCGCCGGAGAGGTCGACGACGACGAGATAGCCGAGGCGCTGGGCGGCTTTGACCTCATAACCGAGTTCACCGCGGATCACCGCGTCGTTTCGTGGATGAAGATACCGAAAGACGTCACCGAGGACATGATAAAGGCCGCGCAGGAGGCCGGCGAGATCGGCGAAGTGCGCGACGGGCGTTTCGCCGCCGGGGAAAAGGAATGGAAATCCGTCGGCGGAAAATACTATTACGACTCCGGCGAGCACCGCGAGGTGTTCGGGGAGGTCAAATCCTCCTGGGACGAGCTGACCTTTGACGAAGACGGCCTGCTGTCCTTCGGCGAGATGATGAAGCTCCGCAGGATCTGAAATACAAAAAAGCCCCGCCTCGGCGGGGCTGTATTTCGTTTAACGGCATAAACACCGTTTGTCCGGCACTTATTGATCTCCGTCACGTAGCGGAATTGGCAAGACTGTGTAATTCTCTCCGGATACCGTAATACTCCATCGCGTTTACGTAGTTATTGTAGCACTCCGCACTTTCAGATTCTGACAGGAAAAGCTCTGCTTTGGTCGAATCTCCGGAATTGATAACCTGTCTTTGACCGTCATAGTACAGTATGAAAAGGTCGCACAGGTCGTTGGTATCAACATATCTGCCATAACCCAAGAATGTTTGACCCTCGGCTGTAAAACCCGTATCGTAAATCAAAACCACTTTATCCTTAAATTTCCCTATACACAAATGTGCGTGCGAACCGGCATAGAACCCGTGTTCAGAATCTGCCCAGCCGTTTTCATTAGGGTGCTCGTCAGAAAACATCTCTGGAATTTGTCTTTTGATCGTTGCCATTTCCTTATCGCTGAGCGAGACAAAAGATTCTTTCAGTTCCCGGTACCGGTCGATCTTCGCCTGTATATCCGGCGTTATCTTTTCCGCCGGAATATCATTCGGGTCGAAATATGTCGGTGTATTTCCATTGTTTTTGTCGGTTATATCGTTAGTATCGGCGGCAGAAGAGTTTTCAACTTCCAAGCTCTCTTGTTTCCCAGAGGTCTCTGTCAACGATCCCGCATGCGGATAAGATGGAAAATTGCCTTGATTGAGACACCCAAAAAAACGAAAAGAATTAGAGTCAAACCAAAAGTTATGATAATCGCTTTTTTCATAATTGTAAGTCCTCTCGTACCTATTTTAAGCGTTGAAATATGGAATACTAGACGTTGTACTGAGAGCAGAGTTAAAACTCGTTCCGTTTCCCAGATATGTGTAGATGGTTATCTTATTGGTTGATGTTTTCCATTTTACAATGAAATCGTCTTTTCCGTCGTTGTTGACATCGGCGACATACAATCCACTTGGATATTGGTAAGGGTTGTGCGTGTTGTTGCTCGTAAACAAAACACCTGCATTAAAATTTGTAATGGTGTTATTGCTTATAGTCCCGATGTAAAGCATTAATTGACGTTTTTTTGAAGAATTGTACTGATGAACGACCAAATCATCAAGCCCGTCGCCGTTGAAATCTCCTGTGAACGCTTTGAAGTTTTGATCGTATGCATTTGACGGACTCAAAGCCCATCCACCGTTTGATTCAATGTAAGGAGAGTTGGACTTGCCTTTGAAGACCTGAGAATATCTGTTGCCATTGCTCCCTTGATAATACTCGACAATATCAGTTTTGCCGTCTCCTGTTATATCAGCTACAGAGTATTGAACATTATCTGAAATGGAAATATTGCTCGATCCGACAATAAAACTTACTCCGTCGCTAAACGGGCCACTTGAATTACCAAGATAGGTGATAGTTTTGTCGTATGCAGATCCGCCCATAGCATACCGACTCAAAACAAGATAATCTGCTTTTCCGTCACCATTAAAATCTCCAACGAATTCCGGTTCAGACATATCATAATCATATGTACTTATCAATATTTCGCTAAGTGCGACGTCGTTGATATAAGGAGAGGTCGATTTCCCCTTGAATATCTCCAATCTTCTCTTTCCGCTAGTATAATGAATAGTTGAGATAATTAAATCGTCTTTGCCATCTCCGTTAACGTCATCGACAAAAAAATTGTAAGGCTTGAGACCTTGATAATACCCCAACGCGCAGGTTTGGTTTGCACCCTCATTGAATGTTCCATCGCTTTTGCCTGTGTATACAAGCAAATTACCAGTTGTTCCTTGTGTCCAATGAACAAGAATGTCTGTCTTTCCGTCTCCGTTGAAATCTCCGACAAAAGCGGGATCGTCATATGAGAAATTCTTTGTACTGGTTGATGTTATAGGGCTATCGAACTTTCCGTCAGATTTCCCGCGAAAAACAGTAAAAGCTCGTTTCCCATTAACTTTTCTCGAAAGGATTAAATCAGCATATCCGTCGCCGTTCACATCTCCTGTAAACGTTTGCGGTTCTGTCGCCGCTTTTACCGCTTTATATGCGTTCAGCCTTCCACCTGTAACGCATTTGCCGGAAAGTGCGTCTATCTTGTCAACGTTATCCAGTATTAGCGCCTTTATCTGTTCGGCATTCAAATCTGGACGAATGCTCATTATTAGCGCTGCCACGCCTGTCACAAACGGAGCTGCCATTGAAGTCCCGACGTCTTTGTGGTATCCGTTTGCGATGTGCTTGTTAGGATTGCAATTTCCTTCGTTGCAAATGCTTGTCGGAAAACAGGAAAGAATAGATGTGCCTGGTGCTGCAAGATCAACGGTTGTTAATCCGTAGTTGGAGCTATAACGAAGGACATCGTCGGAAGTTGTATTTGCAACAGATATTAAATTTTTAAGCTTTAACGATGATGGATAATGATAACCATCATCATTTGGTACATCGTTGTCGGTGCCGTCATTGCCGGCGGAACATACAAACAACCCGGGGTAGTTAGTTATTGCAGCAGTTGCTTCATAGGCGGCTCCAGATGTTCGACGTCCGCCTCCGCTGTAGTTCAAAACAGGAATGAAATGGTAAGTTGCAAAATCCACCGCACGTGCTACATATGTTGCGAATTGATGACCAGCTGTATCCTTAACTTTGAGAGAAACAAGTTTCACCGTCCAACATGTGCCGCAAACACCAATGTTGTTATCGCCAACAGCGCCAATTATTCCGGCAACCTGTGTCCCGTGAGAACCAGAATCTGTTGGGCTGCCAGTAAGCGTAACTGGTTCGGTTGTACAATCGCAGCAAAGTGATGTGTAAATGTTTCCAGATAAATCCGGATGGGTTCCGTCTATCCCGGAATCAATAACTCCGACGACGACATCTGATGATCCGGTCGTGATATCCCACGCAGAAGGTAGTTTTATTTTGTTAATAGCCCATTGTTCTGAATAATAGGTATCATAAGCTATTGTGTCTTCAAACTGCATAACATAATCGGGTTCAACTGAAAAAATATCGTCCCTGCCTTCAAGTGCGCGAATCGCTTCTATTACATTTTCTTTGCCACGTTCAGAAAGTGTCAAACACAAGATCTGATGAAAATCATAAATGGACGGCATACGACGAAGATCCATGTTTTCTTTATCGTAATCGCCTTTGAACATCTTCTTTGTAAGTTCTGTTAAATCGGACACTTCAATGCAATCAACCTCCGGAAAGTCTTCCGGCGTATAATTAAGAAGCTGCCGACTCACCTCGTTTCTAAGGACAACAATAACCCTTTCATCTGCGAAGTCATCATCAAGACTGACTTCGCACCGAGTCTTCTCCTCGATATACTCGTCCTCTGCTTCTAAAATCAACGGCATGTTGAAAATCGTCAGACACAAAGCCAAACCGAGTATTAGTGAAATTGTCTTTTTCATCATTGAAACCTTCTTTCTTTTGCACAGGCTGATTTTGTTCCGAAAATATTTTATCACAAATAGTCTCGTTTGTCAACAACCTTTTTGAAATCAGCCTCACTAATC
>JAFTDQ010000056.1 GCA_017454075.1 Clostridia bacterium | reverse complement strand
TGATCGTTATTTCACGTCATTGTTTTTTCAGCCACCTTTTGATGGCTTTATTGTTATACCTTCCAGCCGCCCGAACAAAAGCCAAGGATAATCTCGACTTTTTTTCATTTTCCTCTTGACTTAATGATAGTTGGCTCCTTTGTATTTTTGTATTTGATCGATATTTTACTGTTTATCCGGATCATCCGGTGAGAAAAACCGCTTCATAAGCTCGAGCTCGGTCCTGCACGGTATATATCTTCCGTTTTTCCGTATCCGGCCGAGCCGTTTTTTTATCATATCGGCCGGCGCGGGAAGAAACCCAGACAGATATTTTTCGTCGGGAAGTCCGGCTCCGAGCGCGAGGTACCTCACGAAAAACTCCGGAACGAGAAATTCAAGGGCAAACTCGTCGGCCTCATTTTCGGAAGCCCTGTCGTTCCTTCCTCCTCCGTGGCGGAGGATGATATGCCCGTATTCATGAAGAACGGTCCTCACGGCGTCGGGTTCAAGCCGTCTGACGGCGTCGGTGTCGATATAAACGACTCCGATACCGCCGCGCGTCGTCGAAGCGCCGAGAACGCCGTTCCCCGGCTCCGATATCTCCGACAGGTCGCAGCAGATCACCGGCTCCGAAGTGACGAGCGCCGTATAATCGAGCGAAAGCAGGGCAAACCTTCCGACCGGGTTCTGCATGAGCAAAAGCCCGAGCGCCGCTTCCCTGATCGCGGCGGCGCGACCGTTCACTTATCCCGCTCTTTTCCGGCGGCGTTTGAGAGATGAATCTTCAGATTTTCTTTGATGTTTTCGATGATACGCTCGTAGGCGCCGTCCGAAATCGTTTTCGTCGATCTGAGCATGGCGATCAGCTCCGCCTCCCCGGCGGGCAGCGTCGGATCGTCTTTCTCGCAAAGACGTTCGAGCGATACGTTGAAATAATCGGACAGGAGTTTAAGGTGCTCCATCCCCGGCGTGCGCTCTCCGTTTTTCCAGGCGTAAACGACCGTTTTCGGCACTTTTATATCCCTCGACAGGGTGAGCGCGTTTATTCCGGTCTCTTTTAAAAGAGATTCAAGGACGTCCCTGAACATTTTTGATTCCCCTTGTTTCCTTTATATAAGAATTATGTTGACTTTTTTCCCGTTTTCGGGTATAATATTAGGCAGCGGGACGGTTTCCCGGCGCCCGGGCTAATTATACCCTATCAAAAGGAAAAAGTCAAGCGATTTTTCCCGCATACAGGAAGCAAAGGAGAGAAAAATGAACGGAAGCAGGAAGAGAGCAAACGATTTTCTGAAAGAATACTTTAAATCGACCGAGGAAGAGCCATACATGCTCAGCGTACTTGAGGAAACAGACGGGCTGAAAAAAGAACTCGGCGGGGTTCTCCCCGCCGTGCTCGATATTTCGGACGGTATCCGCGGCAGACTTATGGCAATAGAAGCGATGCGCCGTATGATGGATTCGGTGTCGGCGGTGCTTCCCGAAACCGAGACGAGAGTCATGCACGGGATTTACCGGGACGGACTGAGCGCAGACGAGCTCGCCGCCGATCTCAACTGTGAAAGATCGGCGGTTTACCGCGTCAAAAACCGTCTGCTCGACCGCATCGGCCGCCTCCTCGGGGCGTGAACGGGATCACTTTCCGTCCGCGCCGTACACGAGGCGGTATATCCTAACGATGTCCCACGGGACGTAATAAGGTTCGGGTTCAATGGACGATTCTGTCAGAATATACCCGTCGCGAAAATCGATCGCACCTCCTTTTATCGGAATACGGGCAACAATCATGCCGTCCGGGTCGAGCGCAAAAAGAGTCCTTTTGTAATCCACGAACAGGACGTGTCCCCTGCCGTCGAAATCCAGAGGATACAAGCCCCAGGGCACCCTGATCCTTTTGTTTCTGAACTCCTCGGGGGCTTCGGAATCAAAAAGATATTCATTTTCAGGGTTATAACAACCTTTTATTCCCGGGTGCGGGATCCGGTTTTCGTCATTTTTCCCCGACTCGCGCGGTACGAGCTCGCCGCCGGTAAACTCGGTGAATATGACCGAATTGCTGCCCGGGCTCTCAAATCCGAAACAGAAATAATGCGGCGCGAGATATTCGGTATCCGTGATCCTCCTGTGCACGCCTCTTGTGCCGTAATAATAATCGGTGAACTTGAAAAGCTGACCCGGGAATTCCTTTTCAAGGACTATCCGTATCGGCGCCCTTTTGCCTCTCATGGCGTCAAGTTCTTTTTTATAACCGAGATAAAGCGCGTCCCCCTTTTCTCTGCGGAGCGCGGAGGGGTCGTCCTTCGGATCGTCATACGCGAGGAGCGAAACGCCGAAATACTCTTCAAGCAGAGAGATCATCCGATCGGCGTCCGAGCATTTCAGAATATCGCCGATCCTCTTTTTTCTGCCGGGAACGTCGTTGCCCGTAAGTTCCGGGATCCGAGACGTGCCCTTGCTGTTCATAAAAGCGTCCGTCGAGAACGTCGCCTCGTTTTTTCCGCTTCTGAAAAACATGAGCAGGATCTGATCGCTGTCCCATACCGCGAAATACATGACCGGGCCGGGCGTCTCTCGCGAGATACGTCGGGCGGCTTTAAAACAGTCAACTTCATCGAGCTTATCAACGCAGGTATACCATCCGTCGGAAAAGCTTTGAAATGAAAACGCTTTCACGTTCGGCTCGGCGTCCGAATATATGTGAATACTTCTTGCCGTCGTTCCCATTTTTACAGTCTCACAGCCGGGAGCCGCATTCGGGGCAGAACTTGCCGTGGTCGGCGGGAAGCTCGAAGCCGCATCCGGGGCAGAATCCGGGGCGCTTTTTCGGGGGATCATTTTTTATCTTCTCCGGCTTTTCAGGCGCCAACGTTGGCTTGCCGTCCCCCGTCATTCCCATGCCCGCAAATCCGAACATGGGCGATATCTGCCCGGGATTGAAGGTCATCGTGCTCCTGATCGGCTCCAGCGCTGCCGAAGGGATCTCGATCTTATCAAGCATGTCTTTTCTCGCAAAAACAGAGAGCGGCATGCTCGCGTCGAACACCATCATCCTCGTGGTAAGCATATCGGGCAGCACTTCGATACTCGTATATGAACCGAAATCCGAATCGATGAGATTTGCCGGAACGATGTGAACCCTTTCCCTGTCGTACTTATAACTTACGACGTGAAAAGGCCGGCCTTCTGCGCCGAGCATCGAGATCCTGTCGCCCGATATGATTATAGGGCTGCCCGTCCTCCCTCCCGGGAGCCATTCCTCCCATCTTCCCTGAAGCTTATCAAGAAACTCGTCGTCACGGATGATTATGTGATCGAACGGGCCGTTTTCCACCTTTTTAAGCGTATAGAGCGTTTCGCCCATAATGGTGTAATAATACAGAAATTTCAGCTCGCCGTTATCCCAGGCGAGCTCTTTTATCCACGTGAACGGCTCTCCGTATCCGTCGCGGGACAGTATATTGTCGCCGAGGGAAATGACGGTCCGCTCGCCGCGCTCCACGGCCGCGGCGTCGTACGAAACGGTCGTCTCGAGCGTAACGTCGCGCCGGTAGCCCCGAACCGTGAGTTTATCATCCCTGAACTCGAGATAATAGTGATATCCTTCTTCCCAGAAGCCGTTTATCTTATCCGAATATTTCATGTCTCAGCCGTTTCTCATCTCCGAAAGTTTTTTCAGAACGCCGAGCATCGACGTCTCGAGCTCTCCGTTTCCCTGAAGCAGGTCGTAAACCCCGTCCTCCGAAAGCACTCCTCTTTTCAGCTCCGGCGGGAGCTCGCCCGCTTCGTCCGCCTCAAAGTCCTCGAGCCACAGACCGCCCTCGTAGTAATCCGTAAGAATACCGAGCTCCCCGAGAGCGCCTTCGTATCTTTCAAGGGCAAGGGCAAGCTCCGAGACCGCCCCGCGGCAGAGGTCGAAGCGCTCCTCCATCTCCCCGATTCTTTTTTCGCGTTTCATTACGTATTCTTTATCCTCCGTTTTCCGTAACTCCGTTCCGGATTCCCGCCTTATTCCGGGGAATCGCCGTCCGGTCCTTCTGCCTTTTTTATTCTGAACGGAATCAGAACCGGGGTCCTTTCCTTATACGCCGCGTAATCGGGGCGCCGCTCGGCGTTGTGTTTTTCCATCATCGGTATCGATATGAAAAGGAATATCGCGACGATGAGCAGAAAGCCGAGTCCGTAATACCATATATCGGGTCTGACGGCGAGGAACGAGAGAAATATCCCGGTCCAGAACGTGATCTCTCCGAGATAATTCGGATGACGCGAATATTTCCAAAGCGAAACGTCGCAGGTCGTTCCGCTCCCTTCGCGAAGGAAACCGTGTATCGAGGTATCGGCTATATATTCAATAACGGTGCCGGCGACCGACACGGCGAGCCCCGGGGTTATCAGCGGTGTGAATCCCGGACTCATTACCGTAAAAAACGCGGCGACGAGCCCGGCGTAAACGGCGATCGTCGGCACGAGCTGAAGACCAAAGAGATTGACGAAGAAAAATCCCGCTCTGCCGAGCTTTTCGCGATATATACGGTATCTCCAGTCCTCCCTGCGCAGGCCTTTGTATGTAATCGCCCAGTTTGCGGTCAGCCTTACCGACCATATCAGAACCACGGCGAGCGTGAGCACGGCGTTTGGACCCGCGAGGCGGTATTTTATCATGGCCGCGATGATCATGACCGGCGGCGCGACGCTCCAGTAAGGATCGTAAAGCGAGGTATCGGGAATTACGCACGTCACGGCAAAAATAACGAGCGTTCCCGTGAGCGTCAGCGCCGCTTCGGCAAGGAAAACGTCGTCTATCACCGCAAATACGGCGATTCCCGCTCCGAGCGCTGCCGTGTAGAGGACAAGATTGAAAACGAGCCCTTTTGTCTTTTCTTTCATCATTCCTTATTTCTTCATCCTTTCGGATATTTCCCGGCCGGCGGGAGTTTTCAGAAGCAGATCCCGGTCCCGCTTTCTTTCGATCGAATAGTAGGTCAGATCTCTTTCAACCCCGAGGTAGGTCAGCTCTTTTTCCGAAAACCTGCTGAACGTCATTCCGCATTTTTCCATGACGCGCCGGGAGGCTTCGTTGCCCGTGAAAAACGAGGCGCAGACGGAACGCAGACCTTTTTCGTAAAGCAGATAATCAATAAATCTCCCGACAGCCTCCGTCGCGTATCCTCTGTTCCAGTATTCGGATCCGAACCCGTAACCTATCTCGCAGGAACCGTCTTTCACGTCGAAGAAAACGAGTATCCCGATAAGGCGCCCGTTTTCTCTCAGACGTACGGCGAGCAGGCCGTCGTTATTCAGATACGATGAAAAATCAAAATCGTCGAGCGTCTCGGCATACCGGCAGATAAAGGTCTCGAGGACTTTTCTGTCATGGGATATACACCTGAAATAGTCTTCCCTGTCGGATTCCCTTATCGCGTCGATCAGCAGTCTTTTGGTTTCGAGCGCGGGCGTCATGATGTCTTTCCGGCTCTCTTTCCGGATTTTCTGACGCCGTCAAGGATGAAAAGATAGCCGTACCCCGCGGCAAGGAGCAGGACGAGCAGAGCCAGGATCCACCAGACGCATCCCATAAACGGGAGCTTGTCGGAAAAACCGAAAGCCCCAGCGGGGCTTCCCCAGTTAAGGAAGAAATACGGGTAGTTTATACCCTCGGCAAATTCCCATCCCGAGACGTACCCGACTCCCGCGTATATCGCGTAGGCGAGCGGAGGGAGCGTCACGTAAAACACGTTTCTCTTTCTGATTATCCCATATCGTCCCGTCACGAAAAAATCGGCGACCGAAAGGACGGGAACAGCGACGTGCGTCAGAACGTTCTGAACGTTCCAGGCATACTGCCCGAGTGTCGGCGCGAGGATGAATGTGAACACCGCGCCGGTCAGGGTGATCGATACCGTACCGACGAACTTCACGGTAAACCACGCCTCGCCGGCCTTATGTCCCGAAATCAGCGGGATCGCGCCGATGAGACAGATCAGAGCGATCGCTATATTGGACTGGATGGTGAAAAACATAAAAACCCTGCCGCCGCCCATAAAGGTATCCTTCGTCGCATAGGCGCTTAGAAACACGCCGACGGCCGCCGAAACGAAAACGGCGGCTTTAAGGATAAGCGACGCGATCCGCGCCCCTGATGAAACAGTCATTTGACCGACTCCTCCGGATTTCATTCGGAGAAGCGTATCCCGTGCGGAATCACACTTCTCTCCCGACGTTTGCTATATTATAACCGATTTGCCGCGGCAAATCAATACGGAAAAGGCGTTTTTGCGGCAAAAGCCCTCCCGGAATAACGCCGGGAGGGCTTTTTTCATATTATTTTGAGGGCGATACGGTCGTTGCCGGAATAATCCTTAGTCACTTCGTAACCCATTCCCGTCAGTGCCGCGCCCTGATCATACCCGATCTCGAAAACGAGCGCGCCGCCGGGTTTCACGTGCCCGGGCAGAACGGAGTCGAACCTTCGGTAAAAATCGAGGCCGTCGGGACCGCCGTCAAGCGCGATGCGCGGCTCGTGTTTCACCTCGCTGGATAGCACGTCGATAACACGCGCGGCGATGTACGGCGGGTTTGCGGCTATCACGTCGTAAAGCCCGTCCGGCTCTTCTTTAAGAAGATCGGAGCAAATGAAGGTTATCCTTTCGGAAACGCCGTTGCGCGCGGCGTTGCGGCGTGCGATCTCAAGCGCTTTTTCCGAAACGTCGAAGGCGACGGCGGAAAGATCCGGTCTCATCGAAAGCGCCGAAACGGCGACGCAGCCGCTCCCCGTGCAGAGATCGGCAAAAATCCCGTTAACCGGGCAAAGCGAGACGAGTTTTTCGACAAGATGCTCGGTTTCCGGCCTCGGCACAAGGCAGTCCGGGCCGACCTCGTAGGTCTCGTTCATAAAATACCATTCGCCGATCACGTACGGGAGGGGCTCTCCCGAGGCGACCCGGCGCGCGGCGTTTTCAAGTTCTTTGCCCGAAAACTTTTCGGAAAGAAAGGAAATATCTCTCGCGCTGAGACCGTAAAGGCTCATATTACTGCTTTTTGCCCTGATTGGCGACGGCCTGCATCTTTGCGTTTATCGCGTCCTGGTCGCCGAGATAGTAGTGTCTGATAACGTTGAACTTTTCGTCGAACTCGTAAACGAGCGGGACGCCCGTCGGGATGTTCACTCCGATGATATCCTCGCTGCTGATATTATCAAAGTATTTTACGAGTGCGCGGAGGGAGTTGCCGTGGGCGGCTATTATGACGCGTTTGCCCGCGATCATATCCTTCTTTATGACTTCCTCAAAGTACGGCACGACGCGTTCGATGGTCGTCTCGAGGCTTTCGTTTGCCGGAAGAAGCGAGGGATCCACGTCGCGGAACATATCCTGTTTCGACGCGGTGCGCTCGTCGTCGGGATCGAGAGCCGGCGGCTTCACGTCAAAAGAACGGCGCCAGATCTTCACCTGTTCCTCGCCGTATTTTTCCGCCGTTTCCGCCTTGTTGAGTCCCTGAAGAGCCCCGTAATGTCTTTCGTTGAGCTTCCAGCTCTTTATAACGGGAAGCCACGCCCTGTCCATCTCGTCGAGCGCGATATTCAGGGTGTGTATGGCGCGTTTGAGATACGAAGTGTAGCACACGTCAAAATCGTAGCCCTCTTTTTTCATTACCGACCGGCCGCTTTCGCTTCCTCGCGGCCTTTGTCGCTGAGTTCCACGTCTGTCCATCCGGTGAAAAGATTGAGCTTGTTCCATTCGCTTTCGCCGTGTCTTAAAAGTACGAGTTTCATGTGATTCCGTCCTTTGCTGATTTGTTTTTTAACCTGATAATGATACCACTTCCGGGCGCTTTTGTCAATCCGTCGGCCGGGGGAAATGATAAATTATTTGTCCTTCCCGTCACTTGACACCGCACCCCGAGAGTGATATAATGTTGCCGAATCAGCCCTTTGAGAGGTAGATATGGACACAAAAAAGATAAACAGAGGAAACGTCAGAATGATCGCGCACAGGGGGCTCTCCGGCATCGAGCCCGAGAACACCGTCGCCGCTTTTATAGCCGCCGGAAACCGTTCGTATTTCGGGATCGAGACCGACGTGCACGTTACATCCGACGGAAAATACGTAATCCTTCACGACGACTGGACGGAGCGCGTCTTTAACAGAAACATAAACGTCGAAACGAGCACCTTCGACGAACTGAGATCGCTGACTCTTAACGACAGGCACGGCGGCGCGTTCCGCTCCGACGCCAAGATACCCGAGCTCGGCGAATATATCTCCGTCTGCAAAAAATACGGCAAAAAGGCGATACTTGAGCTCAAAATGCCGATGGCAAAGGAGCACGTCGCGGGGGTCTGCGAGGCCGTCAGGGAATACGGCTACCTCGATCAGGTGATCTTCATTTCGTTCTATCCGGATAATCTCATCCATCTGCGCGAAATTCTTCCCGATCAGCCGGCGCAGTTCCTTGCGGGGCAGCTTTACGACAATCTCCTTGAAAAGCTCACGGAGATGAAGGTCGATCTCGACATCGCCTACACATTCCTCACCGAAGAAATGATCGCGGAATATCACAGCAGGGGTCTCAAGGTCAACTGCTGGACGGTTGACAATCCCGAGGACGCCGAGCGCCTCGCACGCTGGGGAGTCGATTTCATAACGACCGATATCCTCGAATAAAGGACCGTACCGCAAATGAGAAAATTTCTGTATTTGTTTATCGTAGCGGCGCTCCTGCTGTCATTCGCTTCATGCGCGCCGGCCGCCGTGCCCGGCGACGCCGGGACCGGAACCAAACCGGCGCCGGACGACCCGCCGGTTTCAGACACGTCCTCGCCGACCTCCACGGACCCGGTGACCGAAAAGGAACCTCAGGCCGTCGCGACCGAAACGGTCACGGAGCACGTCCACAGTTACGGCTCCGACCTGTACTTCGACGAGGAAGGACACTATAGCGTATGCTCCGACTGCGGCGAGGCCACCGAAAAAACGCCGCACGAGTTCGGCGAATGGATAACCATATCCGAGCCCACAGAGGAGTCCGAGGGGCTCAGTGAGCGTGTCTGCACGATATGTCACTACCGCGAGACCTCGACGATCGAAAAACTCGAGCACGTCCACGTCTGGAGCGAGACGCTGACCGCCGACAAAACGGATCACTGGCACGTTTGTACCGGTTGCGGAGAGGCAGACGCCAAACAGAAGCACACCTTCGGCGAGTGGACGGTCACGAAAGCCGCCACCACCGAGTCAAAAGGAACGAAGGAAAGAAGCTGCGCCGTCTGCGGCTTCACCGTCACGGAGGATATACCCATGCTCGAAAAACTTGAAATACCGGAAAACGTCGCCAAGGTCATCGTCATATCGGGACAGTCGAACGCCGTCGGATATTCATACAGCGGCTTTCTCGACAAGGATTATTTTGACGTATTCTCCGCCGAGCGCCGCGAAAGGGCCTACGCGGGATACCCGAACGTTCTCATAAGATACAGCAACAATCCGCTCGACGCGAACCAGGGCACCTGCGGGAATTCCGGGTTCGAGCCCGTGAAGATCGGAATGGGGGCAAAGATCCCGGATCCGTTCTACTATAACGATTCATGGGGAGAGCCGTTCGGCGCAGAGGTCGGGATCGCGGAATATCTGACCGAAAAATACCCTGACGAAACTTTTTACATAATAAAATGCGCGACCAGCGGCACCAGCCTCAGCTGGCGCTGGAATCCGAACCGAAGCGGCGACCTCTTTGACAATATGATCGGCTTCGTCGGCGGAGTCCTCGGGGATATGAAGTCCGGCGGCCTCAAGCCCGAGATCATCTCCTTCTGCTGGATGCAGGGAGAATCGGACGCGCAGGAGAAAAACGCCTCTTATATTTATCTTTTCGATACCTTGCTTAACAAGTTCCGCACCGCATTCGCCGAATATATGCCGAAGAACGGCATGTCCGTTGCCGACGGCGGGATCATGACGTTCTGGCAGAACATGGGTCTCCCGCAGATCGACATGAACGCCGCAAAGAAGAATTATGCCGAGAAATCGTCAAAGAATTTCTTCATCGAGACCGCCTCGTGGAGCAGGGACGTTGAACGGACGGCGTCCGGCAGAGGTCATTTCGATTCCTATTCCATGATCGTCCTCGGACGGAAGTTCGGCGAATGTATCGAAAAGGCTCTGCTCGACTACGGCAACCCAGCCGTCCTGAAATGACGGGATTCCGGACGCGTGCCGGGCTTTAACATCCGAAAAATAATCAACCCGCCCGGGCTGTTCTTCCCGGGCGGGTTTTTCAGCTTCAGCGAAGCGTTTCCGCTTTACACGGCGGCGACTTATTTCATTATCGCGTGATAACCGGAGGCGTCGGCGCAGATGCCGGCGGCTTTGTCAAGGTCACCGAGTCCTTTAACGAACGAAACGTACTCGATGTGATCGATCGCTTTACAGCCGCTTTCGGTCATTTCACCGTGGTTCTTGAAGCCGCCGTTATCCGGCAAAGTTTATGATCGAAGCGCAACAGCTAAGATTGTTGACGCACCAGTCCCTCATGTCTTCTGTTGCTGAAATAACAATCAGATATTCCGCATCGGTACATACGAACGTGACGTATCCTGCACGGTCGCTTTTGATCATCGTGAAATTCAGATGTTCTATCTTGAAAGATTTTTCCTCAAACTCGAACGATGCGTCCGGTTTATACATATACGATATGATTCTTACGTTCCAGCGCGATTCGTCCTCCCCGTGATAAGTGATATCCACGTAATCATATTCCGGATAATACTCTATCCCGGCGATTTTTTCGGTATCCGAATCAATTTTGATATAAACGGGATACGAGAGTTTGCTTATTGCCCTGTCAAGGTCGTCAATACCGTGTATACCCGTCTGCATTTCGTCGATTTTTTTCAGATATTCTCCTTTATCGTCGTCGGATTTGTCAGACAACGAAACAAAATCATTGAGTTCGCTGAAGTTCTTAAAATCAAGAATGTGAGGTACATTAACATAAGGTTCATTGATCCCCGTTTCATCGTTTGATGAAACGCTCGTCGAGTCAGGAGTCTCATCAGATGCTGCGGGATTCCCTGATGTTAAGTTGGCGATGTTCTCTGCGCTTTTGCAAGCTGCGAGAACAAAGATGGCCGTAAATATCGTTGCAGTTATAACAATCATCTTTTTCATTTTTATACCTCCGTCGGATTCAGTGATGGTCTGCAAGGTGAGCCCCAATCGTTGCTAAGCAATCAGGGCAATACAATGTTGCTTCGTCATATGTCGAAACATTAACTCTGTATGACATCATGCATGTTCTTGGATTTGTAAACCCATAAACACATTCATCACAATGCGTGTTACTGCAACAACTGTGTCCTGGCTCAACTCCGTAGCAATAATGATCAGGCGCTCCCAATTGATGAGATAATTCATACATTAACGTAAATGAATTTTCTATCACTTTTGTCGAGTAAGACGCTTCAACATAGGTTCCGGTCGTTGCGTCGTATGTCGAAGTAATTGCAGGTGTGATGATTACTGAATGACCGTATGATGATGAGTTGGATCGAGCGTTACCAGTTAATCTGTGCCCCGTCCACACGACATTTGAGATTGTATCACTTCCACTCCCCTTATCTGCGATCAACTTTATTCTATACTGAGTCGATGTTAGGCAATCCGTTGCATGAAGGCACATATTCTCGATATTTGATAAAATGACACTTCCATATGATGATGTTTTGCAAACATCTCCTTTTGAAGCGTATAGTGAATTTTGCATCGAAACATTCAAGAAGAATAATCTCATAAACTTGTTCACTACAACTTGTTGAGAATCTGTTATAACTGAAATCGATGATTCGTTTCTCAGGTAGAATGCAGTATCGTAATAGTTGTTAACTGTAAAATTTCTTAAATCAAACAGCCTCCACTCATCCTTATAATCTGTATTTTTGGTATAAGTTGCCGTGTTCAGATTATAGCCGTTTGTCGTACCCGGCGCGTTGAGAACCACAAGCGAACTTGTCGAGGAAGCGGGAACAAAAGCATAGTTGCCGGCCGTTGTCCTCATGAGCGCCCATTTCGAGCCGCTTACTATTGCGCTGTTCTGCGTTATCGTCGCCCCTGCGGTCGCTGAACTGCCCGTAACTCTCATGTACTTGGAAGAATAGACGCTTTTAATTCTGTAATATCCGTCCGTCCCGAGCGTGAACATCCATCTGCGCTGGTTAGCGGTAGTCAGCTCCCAAAGCTGCATATATGCGCCGTTTGAAGTGCTCGGTCCCTCGACGTCAACATATTTGTCGGCGTTAACGTTGCGAATGAAATAAGTTCCGTTTGAAACTATTCCGGAGGAGCCAACGGTCACCTGACATTGCGCCGCGTTAATACCCGGGCTTATGCTGTCGACCATGACGGTAATGTAAGCCGTTCCGGAAGAGATCCCCACGACAAGCCCGTAATCTGTTACCGTTGCAACGGACGTATCCGACGACGTCCATGAAATCGTTCCGCTGACACTGGCACTGGCTACGAGGCGGAACGCCTCGCCGCGGCTGATCGAGATATTCTCGTGACTTATGTCGATGTTAGTCACAAGACCTTTTGACCCGTCACCTTGTCCCGTTTCGGCGCCGGCCTGAAGCGCGGCGAGCGCTACGATCATCGTAACGGCAAGAAGCAGCGAAACGATGACCGCGATCTTCTTTCTTTTCATTCTTGTTCCCCTTTCTCATTTTGAAGTTTTTGCCCGAAAAGTTTTTAATTTATTGCTCCTCTTTTTTGAATTATAATAGGTTTTGGCATGATTGTCAAGGGGCAGCCGATAGAAAACGTCTGATAGTCATATAATCAATTAAACAAGTCTCATTATGCGACTAAGTGTGTGACCGAGATCGCAATACCGACTTTCGGACTTGCTTCTGAGCGAGCCACAGGGGCGGAAAATGTAAAAGATCATTCTGCTTTTTTTCATTTCATGATTGATTTTGTTCCGGAAGTATGATATAATTGTATACACCGAATGAATCCGCCGGTCTGAGGCGGCAAAAATCTGACGGAGGGAAATATCATATCAGACGTGATATTTCATGAACACAATGAAAAGATTGACCAAAAAGCAGATGATCATATTTGCGATAGGCCAGCTCGGATGGTCTACGCTCAGCGGGATCATCAACGCATGGTTCGTCACGTTCTATCTTCCCACGCAGGGAGATATCGAATCGGGTGCCGCGCAGTATATAAAACCGGGGCTCATCATACTCGGTTTTCTCACCATACTCGGCCTGATAACTGCGATAAGCCGTATTTTCGACGCCGTGACCGACCCGCTGATCGCAAGTCTCAGCGACAGAAGCAAAAACAAACGCGGCCGCCGTATCCCGTTCATGCAGTACGCGGCGATCCCGCTCTCTGTCGTTACGGTCCTCCTCTTCTGCGCGCCGGTCGAGGCGATAAGCGGCTGGAACGTCGCGTGGATCTCCGTTTTCATCGTCCTGTTCTATCTCTTCATGACGATGTACTGCACGCCGTACAACGCGCTCATCTCCGAGTTCGGAAAGACCCAGGACGACCGCATGTTCATCTCGACGGCGATCTCGCTCACCTTCTTCGCCGGCACGCTGCTCGCTTATACCCCGTTCATTTTCTCGGGTATGCTCCGTGATGCGCTCGGCTTCGGATGGAGCTATCGCGCATGCTTCATAGTGCTCGCGGTTATTTCGTGCGTATGCATGCTCCTCCCGACCTTCCTTCTGAAAGAAAAGGAATTCGTTGATACGAAGCCGTCGAATTCCAATATGTTCCGGTCTCTCGCGGCAACCTTCAAAAACAGAGATTTCCGCGTTTTCGTCGGATCGGACATAATGTACTGGATAGGTCTGACGCTTTTCCAGACGGGGCTTCCCTTCTTCGTGAAGGTCTCGATGGCTCTTGACGAAAGCTACACGATGATATTCATGGGCGGAATGACCGTACTCTCAGCCGTATTCTATCCCTTTGTGTCCGGACTTGTCAGAAAGTTCGGCAAGAAAAAGCTCACGATAATCGGCTTCCTCGGCCTTGCACTCGCCTATCTCGTCACGGCGATGATAGGAATAATCCCTCTGCCGGGAATCGTTTTCGGCGTTCTTATCTGCGTGATAGCCGCCTTCCCGATGGCTCTGCTCGGAATAATCCCCCAGTCGATCGTCGCCGACGTCGCGGAAGCGGACGGCAAAGTGACGGGCGAAAACCGCGAGGGCATGTTCTTTGCCGCGCGCACTTTTGCGATGAAATGGGGTCAGTCGATCGCCATGCTCGTATTCACGTCCCTCGCGATAATCGGCACGGCGCAGAACGCCCTGTCGAACGAAATAACCGCGTCTGCGCTCGGGCTTAAGATAGTCGCCTTCGTCGCCGTCGCATTCTGCGTTCTCGGCGCCGTTATCCTCGCGCTTTACAACGAGAAAGGCGTTATGAAGACTATCGGCGGAAACAAGCCCGAAGAAAAATAATGAACTGTAATTTCAGACTGACTTATGAGACCGTCGGCGGGGAACGCGTCCTCACCGCCCCGTCGGATGGCGGAGAGCTCATCCTGACAGTCACGGACGACGGTGAGCGGCGCCGCGTCACTGCGAAGGCGGTCGCTCCGGTCAGGCTGAGAGCGTATTCCGAAACCGGGCACGACTTTTTCACAAAGCTCGCTCCCGCCGATCCCGACCCTCAGGGAGATCTGTATTTCGTAAACGGATATCAGTCCTGGACCGACACGCGCGAGTTCTACGGCGACGCACGCGAGCGCGACGTAAACCGCCTTCCCGGCATCCTTGTCAGGAACTTTTCGTTCGACCGTTACGGGGACGCGACGTTTTACGAATACAACAAGCGCGTTCTCCACGGGTACGACGTTTTCTACGTACGCGGCGGCTCGGGGGGGTTCGTCGCAAGTCTGAACTCAAAGAACGCCTATCTGATCTTCGAGATCGTCCGCCGCGACGGAACCGTCTCGTTCCTCAGCGACGTAAACGGCGTGTCGCTCGGTGAAGGCGAGGAATTCGTCATAGCCGACTACGTTTATTCCGGCACGTTTGAGGACGGGCTGACCATTTTCAGAAAGTATTTCAAGCCGAAAACGTCGAAAAAGATCTTCGGATACACTTCGTGGTACAATTATTATCAGAATATCAACGAAGAGATCATCCTCCGTGACCTCGGCGCGCTCGACGACCGTTTCGACCTGTTTCAGATCGACGACGGATACGAGACGTACGTCGGCGACTGGCTGGACGTAGACAGGAAAAAGTTCCCGAACGGCCTGCGGCCTGTTGTATCGGCGATCAAAGAAAAAGGGTTCAGCGCGGGAATCTGGCTCGCTCCTTTCGTCGCCGAGGAAAAAAGCCGCGTTTTCAGGGAAAAGCCCGAATGGTTCAGGAAAGGTCCCGACGGAAAGCCCGTCAGATGCGGCTCAAACTGGAGCGGCTTTTACGCGCTCGACCTTGAAAACAAAGACGCCATGGACTACGTCGCCTCGTGTCTCAGACACTACGCCGATATGGGATTCGATTTCTTTAAGCTCGACTTCCTTTACGGCGCTTCGCTCCCCGCGTACGAGGGGAGAACGAGGAGCGCCGTCGCCGACTCGGCGTATTCATTCCTGAGCGACGTTCTTGAAGGAAAAACGATCCTCGGATGCGGCGCCACGCTCTCAAACGCGGCCGGAAAGTTCGATTACGTAAGGGTAGGTCCCGACGTTTCGCTCGTTTTCGACGACGTGTGGTACATGAAGTTCATGCACCGCGAGCGTATCTCAACAAAGGTGACTCTTCAGAATACCGTATTCCGTTCGTTCATGGACGGCGCGTATTTCGGATGCGATCCCGACGTGTTCCTTCTCCGTGACGACAATATCAGTCTTAAGGACGGGCAGAAAAAGGCGCTGATCACGCTCAACGCTCTCTTCGGAAGCGTGATGATGACGTCAGACAATATCGCGGAATACGACGAACGCAAAAGGGCGGAGCTCTCCGCGGCGCTCGATCTTTTTGAGAACGCGCGCGTGACCGGTTATTCCCGGCGCAGCGATATCATTACCGTGAGTTACGAAATTCGCGGCAGGAGCGAAACGATAAAATACGACTCCGAAAGGGGAATTCTCTTATGAGCGACAGGACAAGCGTAATTTTCGGCAACGAGATCGACCGCAAAACGATAAAAGCCGCCGAAAAAAGCAAGGCGAAATACATAAAAAAATACGGCGACGACAGCGGGGCGGATTATAAGCTTTCTTTTACCGATATCGACACGCTCTCCCACATGGGGGTCAGGAACGTCGTTTTCGGGGACGGGAACGCCGATTTCGGGGATAATCCGCTCATCGTCGGAAATATACGCATGGGCTTCGGTCATTACCGTATCTCGATGGCGATGGCGTCCTGCGCCAAAGCGCTCGGCTTCGATCCCTTATGGCTGGATCTCGCGTCATTTGACGCGACCGGCTCGAAAATGATAAGGGAACAGAACGCGATGTACTCCCTCGCGTCCCGTATTTCGCAGAAATCTTTTCTTTTCAACAAGATCGTCTGGGAGCCGCTCAACAGCGAGGGCTTCAAAAAAATAACGTACAACGCGAAGGATCAGAAGAACAGCGAGCTGCTCGTCCCGATCTTTAAGAATATCCCGAAGGACACGCCGTATATAGCAACACACGTCTGGCCGGCTCAGGGAGCGATACACGCGGGAATGACCCGCGTCGTGAACGCCATCCCCGACAACTGGCCGATGGGGCTGCATCTCTCCGAGGGCGCGATACACACGGTCCAGACGCCGTTTGCGTATATGGGGTATAAGACGCTCGAGGGATTTGACAAAAAGCCCCTCCGGGGGATCCTCGAAAGCGAGCTTTACGACGTCGGCTGCTACGTTGATCACGAGCTGCTCGTCAATCTCAGCGACGACAACCGGCTGAGAAAGGAGCGGATCGCCTCGGGAGAACCGCTCAGAATACTCATGGGCGTCGGCGGAGCAGGAGCCGGGGCGAAGCTTTTCAAAGCGATGATAGAGCATCTCCTGCCGCTCGTCAAGGCCGGAAAGGTCGCGCTATTCCTCAACACCGGCGACCACGGAGCGGTCTTCGACGAATTCCGTTCCATGATAGGTGACAGAGCGTGGCTCAGATGCTTCAAAAACGATTACGCCGGTCTGCGCGGCTACGTTTCGGAGATCCGGACCGGCAAGGCCGACGGCGTGACGCTTATATGCGACGACGACATATTCCGCGCCGTTTATTCGACAAATCTGCTGATGCCGGTAAGCGACCTGCTCGTCACCAAGCCGAGCGAGCTCGTTTACTATCCTATCCCCAAGCTCTTCATGAGACACATAGGCGGTCACGAGGTGTACGGCGCGGTCCACGGCCGCGAGTTCGGCGACTCGACGGCCGAATATCCTACGAAAAAGGGCGTCTGCGACGAGCTTGACCGGCTCCTTTCCGACCGCGAGATCATCCCGCATATATGCGACAGGATAGACGCTCTGAAAGCCGCCGGCTACTACGACGGGGCGTATAAGTGCGTACAACTCGCCGCAGGGCTTATGTAATTTCTTCTTAAAAAATCCGACCGTCGGATCTTCCGACGGCCGGGTTTTTGTTTACGGGCGGGGAATGAAAGGAGGAAAAGACCCGCCCGGATTCTATTTGCTTTGTTCGGTCCCCGAGGTATTGCCGGGATTTTTACACGCGGAGCAGAGTCCGCAGGCGGCGCAGTTCCCTCCGCATCCGCCGCAGGCCGGCCTGCCCTTTTTCCTGTCCCTTACCATCACGGCAATCACGCACGCGACGACAGCGACGAGAACCAGAACGATTATTATTGTCCAGATATTATTTGCAAGCCATTCCATTTTGTCTGCTCCTTCCGATAGATTATTTGTTCCCCGAGTACTCGAGCTTCGTGGCCTCTTTGTATTTCTTGAAGAAGACCATGTAGACCATGAGCCCGAGAAGAGCTACGGCGACAATGAAGCTGATTATGTTGAGCGCGCCGGTAAGATTCCCGGTGAAGAGATTGCCGAACTGGTTTACCATCAGCGCGATCGCATAGGCAAATCCGCACTGATATCCTATTGCGAACCACGTCCATCCGGCGTTGTTCATCTCACGCTTGATCGCGCCGATAGCGGCGAAGCAGGGGGCGCAGAGCAGGTTGAAGACGAGGAACGAGAATCCGGTGACCTTCGTGAAGGCCGCGGCGAGCGCACGGTAGACCGTCGTTTCGCCGGTCCTGTAAAGGATACCCATCGTGCCGACTATGTTCTCTTTTGCGACAAGACCGGTGACGGACGCCACCGCAGCGCGCCAGGTGCCCCAGCCGAGAGGCGCGAATATCCACGCGACTCCGTTGCCTATCGCCGCAAGGATTGAGTACTCGAGTTCTTCCTCGCCGAGCATACGGAACGTGCCGTCAACGACTCCGAAGAACGACGTGAACCAGACGACGATCGTCGAAAGGAGAATTACGGTCCCGGCTTTCTTTATAAACGACCAGCCGCGCTCCCACATAGAGCGGAGAACGTTTCCGAGGGTCGGCATATGATACGCGGGAAGCTCCATCACGAAGGGGGCGGGCTCTCCCGCGAAGCGTTTCGTCTTCTTGAGCATTACGCCCGAAATGATGATAGCCGCCATACCGATAAAGTAAGCCGAGGTGGCGATCAGAGCCGATTTGCCGAAGAGAGCGCCGGCTATCATCGCGATAAACGGCACTTTTGCGCCGCAGGGGATGAAGGTCGTCGTCATAATCGTCATGCGGCGGTCGCGCTCGTTTTCAATGGTACGCGACGCCATGATGCCGGGAACTCCGCATCCCGTACCGATGAGCATCGGGATGAAGGACTTGCCGGAAAGACCGAAACGGCGGAATATACGGTCGAGAACGAAGGCGATACGCGCCATGTATCCGCACGCCTCGAGGAAGGCGAGCATGAGGAACAGGACGAGCATCTGGGGAACGAAGCCGAGCACGGCTCCGACACCGGCGACGATACCGTCAAGTATCAGGCCTTTGAGCCAGTCCGGACTGTTTGCAGCGTCAAGAAGTTTTTCAACGAGGACCGGGATGCCGGGGACCCACACGCCGTCCGCGGCGGGATCCGGCTCGTCGAAGCCCTTTTCGGTAAAGAACGCGACGGCGTCTTTGAACGACATTCCGTTGACGTCGTCTCCGGCTCCTTCCGGAACCTTGTCAAAATAAACGGTCAGCTCGGCGTCCTCTAGAGTCTCTTCGTCCTCCGTGAGGACCGTCGCCGTCTTTTCGGCGCTCGTGAACCCGTTGAGTTCGCCGAGGAACGCGTCGGCGTCGAACTCTTCGTCCTCAGTATCAAACTCGAACCCGAAAGCGTTTATCGCGTTGACTGCCGCTTCGTAATCCCCCGACTTTTCCTCGTAAGCGCCCGAGCCGATCCCGAAGAGGTGGAAACCGTCCCCGAAAAGCCCATCGTTTGCCCAGTCCGTCGCCCAGGCGCCGGGACCGACCATCGCGATCCAGTAAACGAGAAACATGATGGCGGCGAAGATCGGAAGTCCGAGCCAGCGGTTAGTGACTACTTTGTCTATTTTGTCGGACGCCGTAAGGGTGCCTTTATTCTTTTTCTTGTAGCACGCCTTTATCACTCCCGCGATATAGACGTACCTTTCGTTTGTAATGATGCTTTCTGCGTCGTCGTCGAGCTCTTCCTCTGCGGCCGCGATATCCTTCTCAATGTGATCGCGGGTGTCGGCCGGAATATTGAGCTGCCCGAGCACCTTCTCATCACGCTCGAAGATCTTGATTGCGTACCATCTCTGCTTCTCTTCCGGGAGATCGTGAACGACCGCCTCCTCGATATGAGCGAGAGCGTGCTCGACCGGCCCGGAGAAGGTGTGCTGAGGGACGGTCCTTCCGCTTTTCGCGGCCTCGATGGCGGCCTCGGCCGCCTCCATGACGCCGTCGCCCTTAAGCGCCGAAATCTCGACGACCCTGCATCCTATCTGCCTTGACAGTTCGCTTACGTTGATGACGTCGCCGTTCTTTTTAACGACGTCCATCATGTTGACGGCGAGCACAACGGGTATTCCGAGCTCGGTGAGCTGGGTAGTCAGATAAAGATTTCGCTCGAGGTTCGTGCCGTCGATTATATTGAGTATGGCGTCCGGCCGCTCGTTAATCAGATAATTTCTCGCGACGACCTCCTCGAGGGTGTAAGGCGAAAGCGAATAAATACCCGGAAGGTCGGTCACCGTGACGCCGTCGTGCTTTTTGAGCTTTCCTTCTTTTTTCTCGACCGTCACCCCGGGCCAGTTCCCTACGAACTGGTTGGAGCCCGTCAGAGCGTTGAACAGCGTCGTTTTGCCGCTGTTGGGGTTGCCCGCAAGGGCAATTTTCATATCCATACGATTTATGATTTCCTTTCCTGCTCTTTTGTTGTCCTATGCTAACATACCGGTAAAATAATACGGTCCCGTCCGGGAACCAGATTATTCTATCTCGATCATTTCGGCGTCCGCCTTGCGGATACTGAGTTCGTATCCGCGGAGATTGACCTCGATCGGGTCTCCGAGCGGAGCGACCTTGCGTATAAACACCTCAACGCCCTTTGTCACGCCCATATCCATGATGCGTCTTTTCACGGCTCCCTCGCCGTGGAGTTTGACGACCTTTACGGTCTGCCCGATTTTTGCGTCCCTGAGAGTTTTCATGCGTCCTCCTATATCATTATCCTTTTTGCGAGCTCCCGATCGACGGCGATCCTCGATTCCTTTACGTTCACGATGAGATTTTCGCCGATCTTTGAAACGATGATCACGTTCCCGCCGGGAACAAAGCCAAGGTTTTCAAGATGCTGCCTGACCTCCGGACTTCCGCCCACCTTCTTTATGATAAGCTCCTCGCCCGCGTCGGCAAGTGTAAGCGGCATCATACGACCGCCTCCTTTCCGGGTTGTTGCCCTCTGCTAACATCACGGTATATTATAGTCAGCCGCGGCTAACTTGTCAAGAGGGGAAGAGAAATTTTTTTCATCGCCGAATCCCGTGCGCGGAACAAGGCAATATTACGGGAATAAAAAGCGCCTCTCCGCAAACGGGAGGCGCTTTTGAAATTATCGTTCGGCAAATCCCCCGCCGACAGTGACGCTCGAAGGTGATATAATGATTTACCGCACATTAACGTCCGAGGTATTTAATCATGGGAAATCAATATGGATACGTCAGGGTATCATCGCAGGATCAGAACGAAAGCCGTCAGCTCGCCGCCATGGAGAAAGCGGGAATCAAGTATGACAACATTTTCATTGACAAGCAATCGGGAAAAGATTTTGACCGTCCCGAATATGTCAGAATGGTCGGAACACTTAAAAAAGGCGACACCGTCTGCATATCAAGCATTGACCGGCTCGGAAGGAACTACGAGGAGATTCAAAATCAGTGGCGCGTCCTGACAAAAGAAACCGGCGTGGACATTTACGTATTGGATATGCCGCTTCTGGACACCCGAAGCAGAAAAGATCTTATGGGAACGTTCATCGCAGATCTTGTCCTTCAGATCCTTTCGTTTGTCGCTCAGACAGAACGTGAAAATATAAAAAACCGCCAGGCGCAGGGGATCGCGGCGGCAAAGGCAAACGGAGTAAAATTCGGAAGACCGCAATCCGGTCTTCCGTCGAATTTCCCTGAAATCATCAGAAAATGGGATGACAATCAATTAACTACCGAAGAGGTCCTTGATATCTGCAAAATCAGCGAGGCGACCTTTTACAGGAGAAGAAAGGAACTTTATAAAAATGAAAAAGCCGTCAAAAAGCAGACTTTTTGACGGCTCAAATTTGTGGTAGTATAGCACAGATTACCCCGTTTGTCAATAGTAAAAGCCTGTTTTTTTTTCTATAGGCTTATTTTTTTGCCCTAAAAAAGGCAATAGATGTCAATCATATCGAAGAATCAAAAAGTCTACCTTATGACGGAAAAATTGTGAGGATAATAACAGCCGGCAGAGTTATATGAAAAAAACGTTGTTTTGGATCGCAATCACAGTTGTCCCGCTTATCGCCGGATCGATTATATATCTCGCGTTTCGCCCCACAGCAATAGTTTCCGAAGCAATATACGGTTTATTTGATATCAATCCAGCTTATATCGAGACGCCGGATAATCTTTTCTGGAGATTTATCAAATATTATCTCGGAGATTTTTTGTGGGCTTTTTCATTAACCGCACTTGTTAAGCTTATTCTCGGGAAAGGCAAACCTCAGTCGATCGTCGCTTTATCGATCGGGATCTCGGTCGGATTTCTGGTTGAATTATTTCAGAAATACGGTTTAATTCCCGGAACGTTCGATTTTTTTGATTTACTTGTGGAGACATTAGGAGCGATCCTATCACTCATAATAACAATAATACACTCAAGGAGAAACGAAAATGAGAAACAAACTGATTAGAGCAATCGTTTTGGTTTTGGTTGTGGGGATATTTATGGCTATGGCCATAGGCAGCGGCTCATCCGATACCCCCGCTTCCCAGGGCACCAATAATGATACTCCGTCACCCGCAAGTCAGGGACAAAACACCGAACCCGCCAAACAGGAAAAAGTCGAATACACTCTCGGCGAAACAAGCGTCGCTATCTGGACAAGCAGTATCGGGACAAACTGGATAAGAGTTGCAATTCCTGTTAAAAACACCGGCGATGTTAACCTCTACCTGGAAACCAGCAGCGTTGACGTCGAAAATGCCGACGGAAGTTTAGCTCAGACTCTCAACATGGTAAGCGCTTTCCCTCAGATAATCAAGCCGGGTGAAACCGCATATTATTTCGAAGAAACGACGTATGACGGAACAAATACCGAGGGCCTGAAGGTCGTTCCTCACGTCAAAGCCGAAAAAGCCAAAGTCGACCTCATAAGACTGGAAGTTTCCGACCTTCAGATTAAGGACGGCACGTTCGGAACAAAACTCATCGGGCGCGTTCAGAACACAACGGACAAAAAGCTGTCTCTCGTATATGTCGTTGCAAATTATTACGACAAAGACGGAAAGTTTATAGGGCAGCAGTTTACGATACTTACCGATGATCTTCCCGCAGGGGAAAAGGTCGGATTCGAAACAAGTGCGCTTTCTTCTCAAATCACATCCGACGACATAGCTTCATACGATGTGATCGCGTACCCGTTCCAGTATCAGTGGTAAAAGTATTATAAACATAGCCGGGTGATTTATAACCACCCGGTTTTTTGCGCCTTATAACCATCAGAAAAGCGCCTCTCCGCAAACGGGAGGCGCTTTTGATTTTATAGTTCAGTTCCCTCTGAAAAACCTTACCGCGGACTCGAACATCCTGAGGTCGTAGTTGCCGGGGACGTTTTTGTAAAGACCCGGCGCGACGCGCTCGCTGTGTCCCATTTTGCCGAAAACGCGGCCGTCCGGCGAGGTTATTCCCTCGACGGCCATGACGGAGCCGTTCGGGTTGAACGAGACGTCCATGCTCGCACGCCCTTCGAAATCGACGTACTGAGTCGCTATCTGCCCGCCGTCGATCAGCGCCCTGACCGTCTTTTCATCGGCTACGAACCGCCCCTCGCCGTGAGAGATCGGAACGTTTATTACGTCGCCGACGTTTACGAGCGAGAGCCACGGGGAAAGGTTCGACGATACTCGGGTGCGGACTATCCTCGACTGGTGTCTTCCTATGACGTTATAGGTCAGAGTGGGAGAGCTTTCGTCCGGGTCTGTTATCCTGCCGAACGGGACGAGACCGAGCTTTATCAGCGCCTGGAATCCGTTGCAGATACCGCACATGAGTCCTCCCCTCAAGTCGAGGAGGTCGGATACTGCGTCCCTGATCACACCGGAGCGGAAGAAAGACGTTATAAATTTGCCGGATCCGTCCGGCTCGTCGCCGCCCGAAAATCCGCCGGGGATGAAAATCGCCTGTGATTCCGATATTCTGCCGGCGAAAAGCTCGGCGGAACGCCTTACGTCCTCCGACGTGAGGTTCCTCACGACGAATATCTCGGGAGCTCCGCCAGCCGAGGAAACGGCGCGCGCGCTGTCAAATTCGCAGTTCGTACCCGGGAAAACAGGGATCAGGAAACGCGGCGAGGAGTTTTTGACAGCCGGCGCGGCAACCCGGCTTTTCCCCGAGCTGAGGGTTTCAGCCCTGCCGGAGACCGGCGCTTTCACCGGGTACACCCCTTCGAGACGGCTTTCGTAAGCGTCGCGCAGCTCGACGAGAGACAGCTTTTCGCCTTTGAACGAGACGTATTTGTCTTCCGTCGTAAAGCCGATCACGCGCTCTCCGTCAAGCGCCTCCGAGACTTCGATAAGAAACGCGCCGAAGACGCGCCCGAACATTTCGTCGGGACGGACGTTCTCTGAGAAAGCGAATCCGATCCCGTTTCCGAAGCAGGATTTCATTACCGCGGCGGAAACTCCGCCGGCCGTCGGCGTGACGCACGCGACCCCGCGCCCGGAAGACAGTATTTTTTCGACGGAACGAAAGACCTCTTTCTGAGACGCGGAGTCGGGAATGACTCCGTCACGCAATTCCGGTCTTACGAGAATGACGGGATGTCCCGCCGCCCTGAACTCCGGGCTGACTGCGTCGGAGATTTTTCCCGTTGCGACGGCAAACGAAACGAGCGTCGGGGGGACGTCAAGATTTTCAAAGGACCCGCTCATGGAGTCCTTCCCCCCTATCGCGCCGGTTTCAAAATCAAGCTGCGCATCGAGGGCTCCGAGCAGCGCCGAAAACGGTTTTCCCCATCTGCGCTCGTCCCTGCCGGGCTTTTCAAAATACTCCTGGAAGGTCAGGTACGCGGAGGAGGCGGACGCGCCCGAGGCGACGAGCTTTGAAAGAGACTCGGTCACGGCAAGATACGCGCCGTGATAGGGGCTCTCCTCGGAGATGACCGGATCGTATCCGTACGCCATAAATGAACAGCAGTCGGTGTCGCCCTTCTCAAGCGGGATTTTCTGCACCATCGCCTGAACAGGGGTAAGCTGATTTTTCCCGCCGAAGGGCATAAGGACGGAGCCCGCGCCTATAGTTCCGTCAAATCTTTCGCCGAGCCCGCGCCGAGAGCAGACAGAAAGGTCGGAAGCTGTGGAAAGCATTCCTTCGCGAAATCCCGCTGGAAGCGGCTTATCTTTTATCCGCGGAGGCGCCGCGGCGACGTTCATATGTTTTTTTGCGCCGTTTGAGTTGAGGAACGCACGTCCCACGTCGACGACGGTCTTACCGCGCCAGCGCATCACGAGTCTGCCGAAATCCGTGACGACCGCCACTCGGCTTGCCCTGAGATTTTCTTTTCCAGCCAGCGAAATGAACTTTTCGGCGTCCTCCGGAGACACGACGACGGCCATCCTCTCCTGTGACTCCGAGATCGCGAGCTCCGTTCCGTCGAGCCCGTCGTATTTTTTCGGGACGGCGTCGAGATCGATGTCAAGCCCGTCGGCGAGCTCGCCGATCGCGACGGACACGCCTCCGGCGCCGAAATCGTTGCACCGTTTTATGAGCCGGGTCGCCTCGCCGTTTCTGAAAAGTCTCTGAAGCTTGCGCTCCTCCGGGGCGTTTCCTTTCTGCACCTCGGCGCCGCAGGTCTCCACTGAATGCGAATCGTGGGCTTTTGACGATCCCGTCGCGCCGCCTATTCCGTCGCGTCCGGTATCGCCGCCGAGCAGTATCACGACGTCCCCGGGCTGAGGTCTCTCGCGCCTCACGTTTTTTTGCGGAGCGGCGGCTATAACGGCTCCGATCTCCATGTGTTTGGCTGCGTATCCCGGATGGTATATTTCATCAACGATCCCGGTGGCGAGACCTATCTGGTTGCCGTATGACGAATAACCGGCGGCGGCCGTCGTCACGAGTTTTCTCTGCGGAAGCTTTCCGGGAATGGTCTCGGAGACGGGGACCGTCGGGTCGGACGCTCCGGTCACTCTCATCGCGCCGTATACGTACGCCCTGCCGGACAGGGGATCCCTGATCGCCCCTCCTATGCAGGTGGCGGCGCCTCCGAAGGGCTCGATCTCAGTCGGATGATTGTGCGTCTCGTTTTTGAAAAGCAGAAGCCACGGCTCGGCCTTGCCGTCGACCGTCACGTCCGTCCTGACCGTACAGGCGTTTATCTCCTCCGATTCGTCGAGGCGGTCGAGCTTTCCTTTCTTTTTAAGATATTTGACTCCTACGGTCGCGATGTCCATAAGCGTGACCGGCTTTTTGTCTCCGGCGCTTTGCCTTGTTGACAAATAACGCGAGTAGGCGCCTTCAATTCGATCGTCGCCGAACGAAACGGGAGTAAGTTCGGTCAGGAATGTCGTATGACGGCAGTGATCGGACCAGTAAGTGTCGATCATTTTTATCTCGGTCACGGTAGGGTCCCTGCCCTCGTCCCTGAAATAATCACGGCAGAAAGCGAGGTCTTCCGAGTCCATCGCAAGGCCGTTTTTCTTTATGAAGGCGCCGAGTTCCCCGTCCCCGAGATCTCTGAATCCGTCAAAGCACGGAACGTCCGGCGGAACGGGATAGGGGGTCTCAAGGGTCTCGGGCACGGCAAGGGAAGCCTCCCTCGCCTCGACCGGGTTTATGACGTATTTTTTCACGGCGGAAACGTCGTCCGGGCTGATCTCACCGTAAAGGACGTAAAGCTTCGCCGAACGGACCGCCGGACGTCTTCCCATTGAAATCAGCTGGACGCACTGCGCCGCCGAGTCAGCCCTCTGATCAAACTGACCGGGCAGATATTCGACGGCGAAAAGAACGCCGTCTCCGGTATCGGGCACGGCTGAGACAACGTCGACCTGAGGCTCCGAAAAAACCGTCCCGACAGCGCTGCGGAACAGTTCTTCCGAGACGTTTTCGACGTCGTACCGGTTGATTATTCTGAGATCCGACAACCCTTTTATTCCGAGCACTTCGCGGAGATCGTACAGCAGCGCCTTTGCCTCAGTCGCAAACTCTTTCTTTTTTTCTACATAAATGCGATAAACCATGTTATTTATTCACATATTCGAGCGCTTTTGCGCCGATATCCCGGCGGTAAAACGCGTTTTTGAAATGTATTTTTTCGGTCTTTGCGTAAGCTTCGGATATCGCGGTTTCAAGATCCGGGGCAACCGCCGTAACGCCGAGCACCCTTCCCCCGGACGTCACGAGTTTTCCGTCAGATAACGCGGCTCCCGCGACAAACACGCTGTCTGAGAAGCTGTCCGGAACGTCGATCTCAAATCCCTTTTCGTATTTCGTCGGATATCCTTCCGAGGCCATGACGACGCAGGCCGCGGATTCACCGGAAAATCTCACGTCAGCTTCGGAGAGCTTCCCGTCGCGTACTGCCCTCATGACGTCAAAAAGATCTGACCTCAGAAGAGGCAGGACCACCTGCGTCTCCGGATCTCCGAAACGGCAGTTGTATTCTATCACTTTCGGGCCGTCCTTCGTAATCATCAGCCCGAAATAAAGGCATCCACGGAAGGTTCTTCCCTCCTCGGTCAGCCCGCGAACCGTCGGGATGAATATCTCATCCATGGCGCGACGCGCGACGTCCGGCGTATAGAACGGATTCGGAGCTATCGTCCCCATTCCGCCGGTGTTCGGTCCGCGGTCTCCGTCATACGCCCTTTTGTGGTCCATCGAGGACACCATAGGCACGACGGTCTCCCCGTCCGTAAAGGCGAGGACCGAGACCTCGGGCCCCGTCAGATAGTCCTCGAAAACCACGGTCTCGCCGCTTTTGCCGAACCTTCCGTCTATCATGGCTTCCCTGACTGCCTGCTTTACGGTCTCTCTGTCAAAGCAGATCGTCACGCCCTTCCCGAGCGCAAGTCCGTCCGCCTTCACGACGGCGGGCAGACTTACCGACTCCGCGTAGCTCAGAGCGGCGTCGGGGTCGCTGAATATCATGCACTCAGCCGTCGGTATGCCGTGGCGTTTCATGAATTCTTTGGCAAACGCCTTGCTGCCCTCGATTATAGCCGCGTTTTTTCGGGGTCCGAAACACGGTATCCCGGCGTCCTCAAGCAAGTCGACAAGTCCCATAACAAGCGGATCGTCGGGAGTCACGACGGCAAAATCCATTTTGTTTTCCGCGGCAAATGCGACGATGCCGTCGAGGTCGGTTGCCTTTATCGGAACGCAGACGGCGTCGCGCGCTATCCCCCCGTTCCCCGGGAGAGCGTATACGGTTCCGACTCCGGGGTTTTCTTTGATCTTCTTTATGACGGCGTGCTCGCGTCCTCCGCCGCCTATCACCATTACTTTCATGTTATCAGTGGTGGAAAAGCCGGAGCCCGGTAAAGGCCATCACAATTCCGTATTTGTCGCAGCATTCTATAACCGCGTCGTCTCTCACCGAGCCGCCGGGCTCGGCGACGTAGCAAACGCCGCTCTTTTTTGCTCTCTCGATATTGTCGCTGAACGGGAAAAACGCGTCTGACCCGAGGGAAACTCCAGAAACGGTATCGAGGTACTCACGCTGCTCGGCCGGAGTGAACGGCTCCGGTCTTAACGTGAAATATTTCTGCCAGATGCCGTCGGCACAGACGTCCTCCTCGTTGTGGTTTATATACCCGTCTATTACGTTGTCGCGATCGGGGCGTCCTATGTCCTCCCGGAAGGGAAGCCCCAGCACCTTATCCGACTGACGGAGGAACCAGGTGTCGGCCTTCGATCCCGCGAGACGTGTGCAGTGTATCCTCGACTGCTGCCCCGCTCCGACGCCGATCGCCTGTCCGTCATAAGCGAAGCAAACCGAGTTCGACTGGGTGTATTTCAGCGTTATCAGCGAGATTATGAGATCGGTGACCGCGTCTTCGGGGAGTTCCTTCTTTGCCGTGACCACGTTTTTCAGCATGTCGCGGTCGATCTTTATATCGTTTCTTCCCTGCTCGAAAGTCACTCCGAAGACCTGTTTGCGCTCCGTCTTTTCGGGTACGTACGCCGGATCGATCTTTACAACGTTGTAATTTCCCTTTCTCTTTGAACGGAGGATCTCAAGCGCCTCCGGTTCATAACCCGGCGCGATTATCCCGTCGGACACTTCGCGTTTTATTATCCGGGCAGTAGTGACGTCGCACACGTCGGAGAGGGCTATCCAGTCGCCGAATGAGGACATACGGTCGGTCCCCCTCGCTCTCGCGTAGGCGCAGGCGAGCGGCGAGTCGTCGAGCCCCTCTATATCGTCGACAAAGCATGCCTTTTTCAGTTTTTCGGGAAGCTTTCTTCCTATTGCGCCGGACGTCGGGCTGACGTGCTTGAAAGAAGCCGCGGCGGGAAGACCGAGCGCGTCTTTCAGTTCTTTAACGAGCTGCCATGAATTGAAGGCGTCGAGAAGGTTTATATATCCGGGACGACCTCCGAGCACCTCGATGGGAAGCTCTCCTTTTTCCGCAAAGATCCTCGCCGGTTTCTGATTCGGGTTGCATCCGTATTTAAGTTCAAGTTCCTTCATTCCGCTCATCTCCTGTCGTGTTTGTTGTTTAAATATACGGTGGTGACGTGTCCGTCGGTCTTCCATACGATGAGCGAAATCCGGTTGTCGGGATCCAGCGCGTCCCATATCTCGTCTGCGAACTCCTTCGTATCGGATGGTATCAAGACCCGCTCCGGTTCTCCGCAGAATGACGGGAGCGGATTTCCGTCCGTCACGTAGGTGTGAATAAAATGACCGAGCCCGGGTATTCCGGGATACTCGAAGAAATATCTCGCGCAGGTTTTTCCCTCGGGATCCGCGGATTTTAAAATGCTCATTTTATAATCTCCGCCGGGGACGCTGACCACCGCGTTTATGCGCGGGGTGAAGTTCGGCGCGTCCGGCTCGAACTCTCTCGTGCGCAGAGCATCCTCAAAACTCTTACCGGCTCTGAGAAAGTCAAGGATCGTGTCGGTCTGATCGCCGTTCGTAACGACGACGTCGGAACCGAACCAGCCGAGCGCCCGGTAAATTATGAGACTCGGATCCTTAACTTTGCTTTCGTCGAACGGACGTGTGAAAACGCCGTCCTCTTTGGCCTCGAATACCCGGTTGCGGGAGTTTTCGCTCCTGCCCATTATGAAATAAGCTATAACTGAGTTCCCGTCAGTGTCCCGGCCGGCGATTATTCCTCTCCCGACGTAGGGATTGCCTTTTATGAGCTCCGTGACGGTCTTTGTCTCGTAAACGTTCATTTTTTCTTTTAATCCTCTCTGCTGCTCCTCAGCATTCCGTTTGCGACCGTCTCCACGGCCTCCGGAAGTATTATCCATTCCGCCTGTTCCATTACTCTTTTCTGAAGTATCCCGGGCGTGTCGCCGGGGAGCACGGGAACCGGCTTCTGGGCTATTATCTCCCCGCCGTCGGGGATCTCGTTGACGAAATGAACGGTAGCGCCGGTCACTTTCACACCGCGGTCGAGGGCAGCTTCGTGTACCCTCAGCCCGTAAAAGCCCTTCCCGCAGAAGGAGGGGATGAGCGACGGGTGGACGTTTATTATACGTCTGTCATATTTTTTCGTAAAATCCCCGTCGAGGATCGTCAGAAATCCCGCGAGAACAATGAGTTCGATACAGTTTTCGTCAAGGACGCCTTCGAGCATCCGGCAGAAATCCCGGACCGCAGCGCCTTTTTTCGGAATAACCGCGGTCTTTATCCCCGAGACGCCGGCCCGTTCAAGCGCGTACGCTCCGGGATTGTCCGAGACGACGAGGCAAAGCTCCGCCGACGGGATCTTTCCCGCCCGCGAGGCGTCGATTATCGCCTGGAGATTTGTCCCGCCTCCCGAAACGAGCACGGCGACCCTTATCTTTCTTTCATCCATTTTTCCGTCCTTTTTCTCATACGGGGATGACGCCCCGGAAATCTCATCTGAGGACTATCTTTTCGTCCCCCGGAACGATCCTTCCTGTCGGATACGCTTCGATACCGTTTTCGCAAAGGATGCGGACGGCCTCGTCCGCCTCGTCCTCCGGGACAACGACGCTCATCCCTACCCCCATGTTGAACGTGTTGAACATGTCGCGCTCGCTTATCCCCCCGGTCCTCATTATGAGATCAAATACGGGCAGGACACGCACGCTCTTCTTTTCAATTTCGGCGCACAGTCCGTCGGGAACGGAGCGCGGGATATTCTCGTAAAAACCGCCGCCCGTTATGTGGGAAACGCCCTTTACGTTCACTTTTTCAAGAAGCGACAGCACCGGTTTCACGTATATTTTCGTCGGAGTGAGAAGCGTCTCGCCGAGACCCTTCCCTCCGAGCTCCGGAACAGGTTTCCCGAGATCGGCGTGCTCAACGTCAAAGACCTTTCTCACGAGAGAAAAGCCGTTTGAATGTACTCCCGAGGAGGGGAGCGCTATTATGACGTCTCCCGGTCTCATCCTGCCGTTGTCGATTATTTTATCCCGGTCGACTATCCCGGTGCAGTATCCGGCGAGATCGTATTCGTCCGGGGGATAAAAACCGGGCATTTCGGCGGTCTCGCCGCCTATGAGAGCGGCTCCGGATTCCACGCAGCCGTCGCAGACGCCTTTTACGATGCCGGCGATTTTTTCCGGCTCGTTTTTGCCGCACGCTATATAGTCGAGGAAGAAAAGCGGCCTCGCTCCGCAGCAGATCACGTCGTTCACGCACATCGCGACGCAGTCGATTCCCACCGTATCGTGCCTGTCCATCAGAAACGCGATCTTCAGCTTTGTTCCGACGCCGTCGGTGCCGGAAACGAGAACCGGTCGGTTCATTCCGGTAAGATCCGGCTCGAAAAGCCCGCCGAACCCGCCTATCCCCGACGCGACGCCCGGCGTTTCGGTGCGCCTGATATGCTGTTTCATCAGTTCGACGGAACGGTATCCCGCCGTTATGTCCACCCCGGCCGAGGCGTATGCTTCCGATCTTGACGACTCGTTGATCATTGTATCAGTCCTTTCCGTTCCAGCAGTATGTGCAAAGCTCGCAGGGATCGACACCTATCGACTCTATCAGACCCTCGAGCGACTGGAACTCAAGCGATGAAAAATGCATTTTTTCGCATATCGACTCCCGGAGCGCCTTCCCGCGCTCGGTCTGCCCGTCGCTGTATTCATCTATGTGTTTGAGCCCTTCCTCTCCCTCGAGCTCCATAATGACGCGCCTCGCGAGAAGCTCCATGTCGGAGGTCGCGCGGGAGAAGTTCAGGAATTTGCACCCAAACATGATCGGAGGACATGCCGAGCGTATATGTACCGATTTCGCGCCGCTCTCGTAAAGGAACTCGACGGTCTCCCTCAGCTGCGTCCCCCTGACTATCGAATCGTCGACAAACAGAAGATTTTTGTCCTTTATCAGGGCGTTTACGGGTATCTGTTTCATTTTTGCGATACGGTCGCGATCCGTCTGAACGTCGGGCATAAAACTCCTCGACCAGGTCGGGGTGTATTTTATGAACGCGCGCGCGAACGGTTTGCCGCTCCGGTTCGCGTATCCTATCGCGTGAGGGGTGCCGGAATCGGGGACGCCCCCGACGTAGTCAACGTCCGACGCCTTGCCGGTTTCGAGATCGCGCTCGGCGAGCTTCGCCCCGTTGCGGTATCTCATCTCCTCGACGTTTATTCCCTCGTAGTCCGACGTCGGGTATCCGTAATACGTCCAGAGGAAGGAGCAGATCCGTTTTTTGTTTCCCGCGGGGGAAAGGACCTTTGCCCCGTCTTTCGTGATCTCGACGATCTCCCCGGGGCCGAGTTCCCGCTCGTCCTCGTACCCGA
>JAFTDQ010000055.1 GCA_017454075.1 Clostridia bacterium | reverse complement strand
GCAAGTAACGAGTATATCTCGTACAGTTCCTCGTCATCATACTCATGAATCTTCTCTTTGGATTCCGCTAAAATGTTGTTGTAAGTATTAATCAGCGAATTGCTCGCAAACATTCCGTAGAGTGGTCTTAAAATCATTTTGTTTTATTTCTTCATCGCTGCTTTTCCGCGGCTATTTTCGCTTTTACTTCGACGATCATTTCTGCAAGCTTCTTTCATCTTATGCATATGATACCACTTTTTACCTTCTTATACAATTCCATACCTGTCCATTATTTATGCGGTAAAATAATAACATGAAGCCCCCCCATAACTCCGTGTTGGCCAATTGTTGAATTCAAGAAATCTGCTACCATCTCATAATGCAATGAAATTGTAAGATAATCTTCAGCATTTGTTCCGCTTTCGCCAATATACAGATTTGTGTCTTTTTTTAGCGCCGTAAAAAATGAGGAAATGGTTTGAAGCAAAAACATCCTATCTCTAAATCGAATATTATTTGTTTTACCATTGTAATACCACCCGTCAGGGAGCAAAAACAGTTCACAATTCGTGGTATTTTCATCTGAGATATTTAACAGAACAGATTTTTTATCTACACAAGTTAAAATTGGCTCGCTCCATCCAACAGATGTATTTAATTCAATATGGTAGAACTGAGCATTTTTTTCCAGATACGGATTGTTTAAGAGTACTTTATTGTCCTCTGATATGCTCGAAATGGCAAAAAAGCAAAATAAACTCATAATACTTCCCGGTTCAGTCTATCAGATTCCAATTAAAATCAAAAGTGTATTCCACTCTGTTTCCGCGGGGTATTTTATTTTTCAGCTCTCCTGTGATCATGATCAGTTCTCCTTGTCGTAATTCCAAATGTATTTTGTGTAGCGTCCGCCGCCGATCTTGATTATGTCTCCGCGGTCAAGCAGTTCCGCCAAAGACCTTTGAACGGTCACCTGACTGATGTCCGGGCACGCTTCCATGATTTCGGACTTTGTGATCTGCCCGGTGTGCTGCCTGATAATATCCCGGACCCTGTCGGCTTTGCTCGGCTTTTCCGTTACAACAGATTCCACTCTCTCGGCAAACTCTCTGTATGCCGCCACGACGATCCCGAGCAGATACCTCACAAAAGGAAGGTAATCGTTCTCGTTTTCATGCCAGCCGTCGGAACTCGCCTGAAGTGTTTCGTAATACGTCTCCTTGCTGTCGGAAACAAGCCTTTCAAGACTGATATACTTTCCGACCGTGTAACCCGAGCGGTACAGAAGAAGGAGAGTGAGAAGTCTGCTCATCCTTCCGTTGCCGTCGCTGAACGGGTGAATGCAGAGAAAATCAAGTATAAACATCGGAAGAAGGACAAGCTTGTCGATCTCCGGATCCGCGCTTGCGGCGTCATACGCGTCACAAAGTCTTTTCAGCGCGTCGGGGGTCTCCCACGCGGAAACCGGACGAAAACGAACATGCTCATTACCTTGCGCATCTGTCTCAGCGATTACGTTATCAGCAGCTTTATACACACCTCCGGTTGAAGAGCCGGTGAATTTGTAAAGATCACGATGAAGCTGAAGGATCAGATTCGGACGGAGCGGTATATAGTTATAGCTCTCGTGTATTGTCGAAAGAACGTCTCTGTAACCGGCAATCTCTTTTTCGCTTCTGTTCCGCGGCATGGTTTTTTGAAGAACCAGTTTTTTAAGTCTGTCCTTCGTCGTAACAATCCCCTCGATCTGGTTTGATGCGGCGGTGCTCTGAATTTTGGCTATCTCCAGAAGCCGACTCAATATTTCGGGATTGGCTGTACCTAAAAGATCCTGCTTGCCGCGATATTCATGTATCTTTGTAAGAAGTGAGACAATTTCCGGTGTGAGTATTTTCGTGTATTCTTCTTTGGGATTGAATAATCTCATCATAGACCCCTTTCAATTTGATCATCTGACTTCAAAATGATGCAATTAAATAATAGCACAAGTTTCCGCGTTTGTCAAGAATTTAATTTGATCATTCGATGGTAAAATGAGTAAATTGGACTGGAAAATGGTGCAATTATATAAACCATAAAGTATCAACCCGGCACTGCGGCTATTCTGTTTGTCCATTATATAACATGCATCGGTTTTCACGTTTGACCCCATATTTGACCGTAACCGGAAAACAGCGGGCGGAGATGATGGAGATATCGGACGGAAAACCGGCCGAAAACGGCGTTCCGGCCGTTTTTTGCCGCTGTTTTGTAAATTATTAACAATTTCTCCTTGTAATAACCGCCTCTGTATGGTATAATACCGAAAGAGCGAAAAAGTCGGGAGTAACGTCACCGTTACGCTGTTCAGATCCCGCCGTTTCACAAAAGATTGCGATAAAAAGTCGGAGGCATATTATGGCATGTTTCGTAGTTCCCGCGGCCGAGGCGATCGTCACAACGATCACGGCGGCGGTAATAAGAAAGAAAGAAAAAAAGCAGGGAAAAACAGAATCCGATTCCGTCGGAACGGTCGGCTCGGATAGACCGAAGGTCGGGTTTTCGAGAAAACTCAGCTGGCTTAACGTTATGCTGTGGGGCGGCAGCGCGCTTCTGATGTTTGAGCACATCTGGCACGGGGAGGTCGTTCCGTTCTTCCCGTTCCTTACCGCCGCTGCAAATCCCGCCGACGCTTCCGGGATGCTTCATGAGATGGCCACGGCGGGGGTCCTTATGGCCGTGGTCGTCACCGCCGTTTGGCTCGGCATAGTCGGCGTCACATCAATCATTGAAAAGCGCGCAGAAAAAGAGGCGCCGGCGTCCGGCGCCGCAGCGAACGAAACGGTACCCGAGGCATGACTCTGCTCGTAACGGTATTTGCCGCCGCGATCTCCACGGTTATCTGGTATAAAAACGCTCCGAAGAGCGAAATGAAAGTCGGTACGCTTTCCCTGATCTACTGGGGCGCTTCTCTCATGTGGTTCGTCGACGCGGTGTATGAATACGCACAACTCGGCGCCGGGTTTTTCACGCCTTCTCCTTCAGAAATGCTGAACGATCTGTATCTCGGCATGTCGGTCGTTGCGCTCGGTCTTGTGATATGGCTCGTCATACTGCTTGTCAAAGATCCGAGAGGTGCTTTAAAATCGGTCCTGTTCAGGAAAAGCAGGTGAATCTGTCGGGAGCGGGGAAGCTTTTTTGCTTGCCCGCTCTCTTTTCGACGGCGTGAGGAGGATTAAATGAAAACTGAAATAAAAACTCTTCTCGAGGGAGTCAGGGACGGCAGAATATCGGTTGACGACGCGCTGCTGAAACTGAAAGCCGAACCGTATGAAGATCTGGGCTTCGCGAAGGTCGATTATCACAGGAGAATCAGACAAGGTTCGGGAGAGGTCATCTACGGCGAGGGTAAAACGCCCGGGCAGATCGGAAAAATCATCGGTTCGATGCTGAAAAACGGTCAGGAACGAATACTCATCACGAGGCTTTCGGGAGATGCCGCCGCTTTTCTCAGTGAGAATTATCCGGTCGTTTATCATGAAAACGCCCGTCTCGGGATGATCGGTGAGGCGGCGCGTCCCGACGGTATAGGAAGGATCCTCGTCGCCACGGGAGGGACCAGCGACGTTCCCGTCGCAGAGGAGGCGGCGCTGACCGCCGAATTTTTCGGAAACGAGGTTTTACGGCTGTACGACGTCGGAGTCGCCGGGCTTCACAGGCTGCTTTCTTATACCCGAGAGATAATGAGCGCGTCGGTCATAATTGCCGTGGCGGGGATGGAGGGCGCCCTTCCGAGCGTGATCGGGGGACTTGCCGACTGTCCCGTTATCGCCGTTCCGACGTCCGTGGGATACGGCGCGTCGTTCGGAGGTATTACCGCGCTCCTTTCAATGCTGAACTCCTGCGCGTCTGGGGTTTCGGCGGTCAATATAGACAACGGTTTCGGCGCCGGATTTCTCGCCGGCAGAATCAATCATATGGAGGCAAAATCTCAGTAATGAAGACGCTTTATTTCGATCTCGGAATGGGAGCGGCCGGCGATATGCTCACTTCCGCGCTGCTCGAACTGCTGCCCGATAAAGACGGATTTCTGAAAAAACTGAACTCCGCCGGGATCCCCGGGGTACGCTTCGTCGCCGAAAAGTCATCCAAATGCGGAATTGCGGGAACTCACGTGACGGTGCTCGTAAACGGCGAGGAGGAAGGCGAGGCGCACCACCATCATCATGATGACGATCACGATCACGATCATGAACACACCGGCGGGGAACATCACCATCATCACGGGAGTGCCGGCGAGATCACGCATCTGGTTTACGATCATCTCGACGTTCCGGACAAAATCAGAAAACAGATCACGGATGTTTACGGAATAATCGCGGAGGCCGAGAGCAGAGTTCACGGCGTCCCCGTGACCGACGTTCATTTTCACGAGGTCGGCACGATGGACGCGCTCGCCGACGTCACGGCGGTTTGTATGCTCATAAACGAGATCGCGCCGGACAGGATAGTCGCCTCGCCCGTTCACGTCGGCTCTGGCCAGGTCAGGTGCGCTCACGGAATAATGCCGGTCCCGGCGCCTGCGACCGCAGAGATTCTTAAGGGAATCCCTTCGTACGGAGGCGCTGTCCGGGGAGAGCTCTGCACCCCGACCGGCGCCGCGCTGCTCAGATATTTTGTTCAGAACTTCGGCGATATGCCCGTCATGAAGGCCGAGCGAATCGGATACGGAATGGGGAAAAAGGACTTTGAGGCGGCAAACTGCGTCCGGGCGATCCTCGGCGACATGGAAACCGGCGCCGGGCGCGTGACAGAACTCTCATTCAACGTTGACGATATGACCGCCGAGGAGATCGGGTTCGCCACCGAAATGTTTTTTGAAAGCGGCGCGAAAGAGGTCTTCACGGTGGCTGCCGGGATGAAGAAGAACCGTCCGGGTACGCTCGTCTGCATTCTTTGCGGCGAGGGTGATAAAGGCGGTATGATCGAATCGGTTTTCAGATATACGACGACCATCGGTATACGCGAAAAATCCGTGGAAAGGCACGTCCTTGACAGACGGACAGAGACTCTCGATACCGGATACGGTACGGTCAGACGTAAAATATCTCGCGGATACGGAGCAGAAAAAAACAAACTCGAATACGACGATATCAGCCGTATCGCTAAGGAGAACGGCGTTTCTCTGCGCGAGGCGAGGGAACTCGTCGAGAGGGAAATATGACGGATTTCCAAGCCGAAAGCGGCGTTTCTCCCGAAACGCGTCAAAAGTTCGCAATACTAAAAGAATTGCTCGCCGGTCTCGGGCGGGTCGCCGTCGCTTTTTCCGCCGGCGTCGATTCGACGTTTCTGCTGAAAACCGCTCACGACGTTCTCGGTGACGACGCCGCGGCCTTCACCGCGGCGACGGGTACGTTCCCCGCGAAGGAACTTGATGAAGCGGCGGATTTCTGCCGTGCCGAAAACATACGGCTCATAAGACTGAACGTTGACGTTTTTTCGATACCGGGATTCAGGGAAAACCCTCCCGACAGATGTTATATCTGCAAAAAAGCAATCTTCGGGCAGATCATTTCGTCGGCGGGGGAACTCGGTTTTAATAAAGTCGCCGAGGGCTCAAATACCGACGACGCGGGAGACTATCGTCCGGGTATGCGCGCGCTCCGCGAACTCGGCGTCCTCAGCCCTATGAAAGAAACCAGTCTTTCAAAAAGCGAGATACGCACGCTTTCAAAGGAACTCGGGCTCTCGACCTGGAACAAACCGTCGTTTGCCTGCCTTGCCACGAGGATCGCGTACGGCGAGGAGATAACAGAAAAAAAGCTCCGAATGACGGAGCTTGCGGAACGGGCGCTCTCGGACAGGGGATTCAGCCAGTACAGGGTCCGTATTCACGGCGACTCGGCGAGGATCGAGCTTCCGCCAGATGAGATCGGAAGACTTGCCGACAAAGATCTGAGAGAAGAGATTAGCGAGCGTTTTCATGCGCTCGGCTACAAATACGTTTCTCTCGATCTTGACGGATACCGTACAGGGAGCATGAACGCGGGAATTATCTGAATCCGCGTTTTCAAATCAATCAATAAAGCGGGGAACACGGGCTTTATGACGGCCGAAAAAACCGGAATTCTGAACGTACTCCCGAAGGGCACCGTCGCCCCGCCTGCCGACGAATAAAACCGAATCTTGAAACAATACGGCCGGCGTCGGTACCCCGACGCCGACCGTATTGATATCTGAAAAGAGCACCGGAGGTTGTCAGCCTACAGTCACAAACGCAGCGTCCGCGTTACGGATCTCGACGGTGTAAACCCCGTCGACCGGCTCGATCCTGACCGGAATACCTTTTCGGTACGCGGTCACGACGGCGTCGGGGCTTGAGGTTCTGAACGAAACGGAGGAAACCGTATTTGTATTTTTCTGAAAATCGGATTCGCTGAGCGGAACGAACATGAAGGCGTCGCCTTCGCCGACGTTCTTTTTGAAATGACCGGTGATAAGCACGCTGGTGTTTCCCGCCGTAAGATCGGTGACGGCGCTTTGTTTCAGGTCGGCGGGATCGCGGCTTCCGTCGTAGAAATCGATTTTTGATTTCAGCTTTCTGCTGGCTTTTCCGCAGAGAACGACGTTCGAGTCAAATGAGTAGCGCATATAGACCGGGCTGAGCATTTCTACATCGCCGTTGACTTCCTCGAGCTTGTCAAACATTTCATTGCGTTTCCCGTCGGGGTCGACGGGGGTCCCGGCGGGATAGCCGGTCTCAAACCAGGCTATGGCTTTGGAGCCGAACGCCAGGGCAACGTACGCCTGGAACTTCATCATTTCGGCCGAAACGGAATAGTAGCCCTCGGCGTTCACGTCGGGCTTCCATACGTCCACGTTCTGAAGTATTGCGCAAAGGTCATGCCCGTTTTCGCGGCATCTTTCGGACAGCATTTCGAAATTCTTCAGCATCGAAACCATCGGGCTTCCGAATTCCATTTTCCCGTGCTCGTTTTCCGGAGCGTAAACGTAGTGGTCAAAGCTCACTATGTCAGTCGATTTTCCGACCGTGTCGAAATACGTGTCAAGATATCTTTCATAATCACGGAGATCATCGGCAAAGGCGTAAAACGGGAGCAGATTCATGAATAAACCGCACTGAGGGAGGAGTTCCTCGGCGACGATCTTCGCGGTCCTCCAGTATTTGGGTATATCGTAAACCGAGGGCTCGTCGATAAAATCAACGCACCAGAGATTGTCCCGGTCAAAGTTTTTGCCCTCGACCGCCGCACGGAAGTCCTCTTCCGACATATCTTTGCTGACGGGAATCCCGAGATGACCGGCGCCGGCGAAACATCCGAGACCGAACCTGTTCAGAATGTCGACGTCGCAGTTCCACATAAAGTTGAAATGGCTGTCAACGAACGCCAGGGCCTCTTCATCCGAAGCGTAGCGCCATCCGTATCCTCCGATGAGGATGCGCTCGTGAGGGATCCTTGTGTCGCGATACTGTTTCACAACGTATTTTTTCACCAGTTCGCTGCGGAGCGCCGTGAGTTCGCCGTATTTTTTTGTCAGATCCCTGGCTTCCTGCGGCATTGACCAGTACGCTGCGAAAGCGTCGTCGATCTTTTTTTCGTTTTCAACCGTTGCTTCTCCGATCGAGGCAACGGCCGAGTCGAAATCGGCCGCAGCGGCGGCGTTGTCTCGGACTGTCGTCACTTCGGGCTCCGGCTTTTCGCCGCCCGAGCAGGCGGCAAAGGATAAAAGCAGAGCGACGATGAGAACTGAAAGAATTGTTTTTTTCATTTTTCCCTCGGTATAACAAAGATTTCCGGAAACGGTTCGGGGGCGGTGAAACGTGCCGCCTTCTCTTACGGTTAGATTATACATTCTTATCTCCGTTTTGTCAAACGGGCGGACAATTTTTTTATTTCCGGCAGATTCCCGGTATTGAAAACGGACGCTTTTTATTGTATAATAGAGCCATATTACTGACGGAGGTAATTATGAACTTTAAACAGAAATTTGACGCCGTCAACCGCTGCCGTTCTCAGAAAACGGGGGAGCGGATAGCGTCCGAACTTGCCTATCTGAACAGCATTTCCGAGTCTCGCGGCGGAATATACCGCGACAGAATTGAGCAGGCGCTCGACCTTCTGCTTTCCCGCATCGAAAAAGACGGCGTGATAACGTGTTCCGCCGTTTCCGAGGCCGAGGACAGTCTTTCCGACCTTGCGCCCGTCGCGAAGAGTCTCACGATGCTTTTCCAGGCGCACGCGCACATCGACATGAACTGGAAGTGGGGCTACAACGAGACCGCGGCGATAACGACAGACACGTTCCGCACGGTGCTCGACATCATGCGCGAGTATCCCGATATGACGTTCATGCAGTCTCAGGCGTCCACTTACGAGATAGTTGAAAAATTCTGTCCCGAGATGCTTCCCGAGATAAAAGAACGCATAAAAGAAGGCCGCTGGGAGGTCACTGCGGCAGAATGGGTGGAGCCGGACAAGAATATGCCAGACGGGGAATCCCTCACGAGACAGATACTCCAGGCGAAAAAATATCTTTCGAAGCTCCTTGAGATCGACCCCGAATCCCTCGATCTCGATTTCGTGCCGGATACGTTCGGACACAATCTGAACGTTCCCGAAATTCTCACCGACGCCGGCATTAAGTACCTGTATCACTGCCGCGCGCACAGCGGTCCGAACATCTATAAGTACGTTTCCCCGTCGGGAAAGAGCGTCCTCACCTACCGCGATTTCACGTGGTACAACAATTACGTCTCGCCGCATATGTTCGAGCTCATCCCGGCAAACTGCGAGAGAGAAAAAATAGACACATTCCTGTATATCTACGGCGTGGGAGACCACGGCGGCGGTCCTTCGAGGAGAGACGTCAGCAGGATAACCGAATATATGTCCTGGCCGCTCACTCCGACCATACGTTTCGGCACGATGCACGACTTCTTCAGGGCGGTCGAGCGCTGCCGCTCCGAATTTCCGGAGATAAAAACCGAGCGCAATTTCGTATTCTCCGGGTGCTATACCACCCAGACCCGTATAAAGATGGCGAACCGCCTTTCGGAGGTCAGGATGAACGAGACCGAGGCGCTCTCGGCCTCCGCCTCCATCCTCGCCGACGCTCCGCGCGAGCCCGAACGCCTCGATAACGCCTGGCGTATGCTCCTCTTCAACCATTTCCACGATATCCTCCCCGGCTCCGGCAAAATTGAAACGAGAGAGTTTGCTCTCGGAAGATACCAGGAGACGATGGCCGTCGCCGGAACATACGGCAGCATGTCGATGAGACGCATCGCCGAGGCGATAGACACCTCGGGGCTCCCCTTCGTTGAGCAGGCGGATTCATATGCCGAGGGCGGCGGCGTCGGATTCTATCAGGACGCCGAGCGCAGCAGCCGCTTCCCGTCGCCCGAGCGCGGATGCGGTCCGTTCCGCGCATTCCACCTCTTCAACCCGACGGGCTTTGACCGCTCAGAGGTGACCGAGGTGACGGTATGGGACTATCCCGCCGATTTCGGCAACGCGTTCATGGAGGACGCGGACGGTAACGGCATTCCCTTTACGGTCACGGATTCCGGCGAGTACTGGTCTCACAACTACACGAAGATCATGTTCCCGGTCAGCGTTCCTGCCTTCGGCTATACGACCGTCAGACTGAGACAGATGGAAGACGGCGAGGGACATATCGCATGGCCGTTCTCCGGGTTTGACGGGCTTTACGATTCGGTCATACAGAACGACCCGATAATCCTCGAAAACGACCTGATCACCGCGGTATTTGACAAAAAGACCTGCCGTCTGATTTCCCTCATCGACAAGAAAACGGGTGAAAAGCTGATAGACAAGCCTTCCTGCTTCTTCAGATACGGGGAAGAGAACCCGCTCTACGGAATGACGGCCTGGCGCATCGGTCCGTTCATGAAGACGGTTGACCTCAACGAGGCCAACTCCCCGCGCTTCACTGACTACCGCCGCTCGGCGCTCTGCGACCGCTTCTCATACACTCTGCCGTTCGGCCGTTCAATAATCGACTGTACCGTCATGCTGAAACGCGACAGCCGCGTGCTCGAATTCAATCTCAGGATCGACTGGAGCGAGGACTTCGATTACGGTAAGATGGTCCCGCAGCTCGCCTTTGCCGTTCCGGTATCATACGAAACTTCGGGGACCTGCCACTGCGACATACCTTACGGCGAACTCCTCCGCAAGGCGGCTCCGCATGACGTCCCGGCGCTTTCGCACATCACGGTCGACGGAGAGACAAAGAACGTCGTTTCGCTGATATGCGACACCAAGTACGGTTATCAGCTTGACGGCGATACTGCGACCGTCACGATAGTGCGCAGCGCGTACGAGCCCGACCTTTATCCCGACCGCGGCATACACAACGTCAGGGTCGGAGTCTTCGTCGGCGAGCCGGACGAGGTCAGGAAAAACTCCTCCGTATTCTGCAGGCCTCTGCCGTTCATATCCGGCACCAAACACGGCGGAGTCCTCCCGCTCTCGGGCGTTTCCATGACAGTCGTGTCCGGTCGCGCCGAGGTGCAGTGCCTCAAGAACAGCGAGGACGGGACCGGCGCCGCCGTCCGTCTCACCGAGACTCACGGCGTCTCCGGTAAAGTGTCCGTAAAATTCGCCCGTCCCGTCGCCGAGGCGACCGTGACGACGAGCCTTGAAAAACCGATCGCCCCCGCCGATGTATGCGGCGACACCGTGACCGTTGATCTCAAGGCGTTTGAGACCGTAACGTTTGTCGTAAGGTTCGCCTGATAATCCGATATACGACCGGAAGATCCGTCCGAAACGACGGATCTTCCGTTTTTTCAGGTGCCAGGAAGCCCGTTCACTTGACAACGCCCTCCGATTCGGGTAAAATACTTACGACAGGGGAGAACCATAATGAACCGGACGGAAGACGAGAGAATTTCATATCTGAGAGAAAAAGCGGCCTCTCTGCCTCTTTCCCCGGGAGTATATCTCATGAAAGACGCGGGAGGGACGATCATATACGTGGGAAAGTCCTCCGCTCTGAAAAACAGAGTCAGCTCTTATTTCACGGATATCGCGCACCACAACGTCAAAACCTTCCGTCTCGTTCAGAACATCGCGGATTTTGATTACATGCTTACGGGAACGGAGATGGAGGCGCTGGCGCTTGAAAACAGACTGATCAAGCTCCATTCTCCGAAATTCAATATTAAACTGAAAGATGCGAAAAGTTATCCATATATAAAACTCACGTTAAAGGACGAGTATCCCCGCATTTCCGTGGTCCGCAAAAGACTTGACGACGGGGCGAAATATTTCGGTCCTTATTCCGGAACGGGGGTTGCCTACGGAATTCTCAATACGGTCCGCGGAGCCTTCGGGATACCCGATTGCCGCAGGAGTTTCCCGAAAGACATAGGGACGCGCCCCTGCCTCAATTACGAGCTTAAAAAATGCTGCGGTCTCTGCACCGGGAACGTCAGCGCGGAAAGCTACCGGGCGCTCTTCCGGGAGGTCTCCGCGTTTCTCGGCGGTTCCTTTTCGGCCGTCCGCCGCGAGCTTACCGAGGCTATGGAGAGCGCTTCCGAAAATCTTATGTTCGAAAACGCCGCCGTTTACCGGGACAGACTCGCGTCGCTCGACAGGCTGTGGGAAAAACAGCGCGTCGTCGGCGCGCCGGACGATGAACGCGACGTGCTCTCGGTTCACTATGAAGAAAAGGGCACCTGCATCGGTATATTCTACGTCAGAAACGGCTCGGTTACAGACTCGGAATGCTTTGCCTTCGGTGCCGACAGGATAATTGATCAGGAAGCCCTTATCTCATTTCTGTACGGGCTTTATACCGTCAGGGAATACGTGCCTCCCGAGTTTGTCACGGACTTTCCGCTTGACGGAGAAGGACAGAAGATGCTCTCGGCGGCGCTTTCCGAAAAGGCGGGGAGGACCGTCAGGATCAGGGTGCCGGAGAAAGGGAAACTCCGCTCTCTGTGTGACGTCGTCAGATCAAACGCCGAGGAATATCTGAAAAAGAAAAACGCTTCTTATGAGAGAAATGAGAATACTCTTGTAAGACTCGCCTCTCTCCTCGGGCTGGAAGTTGTTCCCGAAACGATAGAAGCATACGACGTTTCCAATTACGGAAACGAAAATATTACGGCGGGGAAGGTCCTTTACCGCGGCGGCAAGCCGGACAAAAGCGGATACCGTACTTATAAAATGCGGCTTACGGAAGGACAGGACGACTATTCGTCGATGAAAGAGGCGATCGCGAGGAGACTCGCTCACAGAGAAGACGAGTATCCCGACCTGATCCTTCTTGACGGGGGAACCGGACACGTCTCGGTAATACGGCAGCTGCTCTCCGGACTCGGAGTTCACATTCCGGTCTTCGGAATGGTAAAGGACGAATTTCACAAGACCCGCGAGCTGACCGACGACTGTAATTATATTTCGATTGCCCATGAGCAGCCGGTTTTTCTGCTCGTTTACGGGATTCAGGAGGAAGTACACAGATACACGGTCTCCAGAATGAGCGGCTCGAAGCGAAAAACGCTCAGGCACTCCGTTCTCGAGGAAATCAGGGGAATAGGACCCTCAAAGGCGAAAAAACTTCTTTCAAGGTTCGGAGGTCTTCGCGGCGTCGCATCGGCGACGGACGGAGAGCTCAGCGCCGTTCCCGGCGTCACAAGGGCGGATATTGCCGGAATAAGGGAATTTTTCGACAGGGAAAAAGAAAGAGACAAAAACGGAAGGCGGACAAAATGAGAATTACGACGGGCACGGCTCGCGGGGTCAGACTCGACGCGCCTGAAGGGCTCCATACACGTCCGACGTCGGAACGGGCGAAACAGGCGATCTTCAATATTCTTCAGTTCTTCGTCAGAGATAGCTCGGTGCTCGAACTGTTCGGCGGTACCGGGCAGCTCTCTCTCGAGGCGCTCTCGCGCGGCGCGGACAGCGCCGTAATCTGCGACAACGACAAAGCGGCTTGCGAGACTATAAAGAAAAACGCGTTGAGGACCCGGCTGAGCGAAAAACTCACTCTTCTCGAGTGCGAATACAGGACGGCTGTAAAAAAGCTCGCAGGGAGACGGTTCGATATAGTTTTTCTCGCTCCTCCTGATGATTCCGACCTCCTGACGACCTCGCTGTTCCGGCTGAACGCGGCGGGGCTGATATCCCCCGGTGGGTTCGTGGTCTGCGAAAGCGGGAGCGACGCCGTCCCCTCCGGCGAGGGACTGTCGGTATACCGCACCGGGAAATACGGCGTCGCTTACGTAACGATTCTCAGAAAGGACGGCGGTGAAAATGAAAAAAGCGCTGATAACGGGGTCGTTTGACCCGATAACAACGGGGCATCTCGATATAATAACCAGGGCGGCCGGGCTTTTTGACGCTGTTTACGTCGTGGCGTTCGAAAACGCCGAGAAGAAATGCATGTTCAGCCCCGAAAAGCGTCTCAGACTGATGGAAAAAGCCTGCTCCGGGATAAAAAACGTGATTACAGACTACTACGACGGATACGTGGTCGACTATATGAAAATACACGGGATCGACGTTATCGTCCGGGGGATCAGAAACCCCGGAGACGCAGAATATGAGCTTATGATGGCGAAAAACAACAGAAAGCTCTATGAAAAGGCGGGAACGGTGTTTCTGCCTGCCTCCGACGGGTTTGAAAAAATAAGCTCCACCGCAGTCAGAGAGGCGATAGGAAGAGGCGAGCCCTCTCCGTTCTGCCCATGGCTCGATGAAATCCGATAGATTGACAATAATCCGCCGCCGTGCTATAATACCCGCGAAGAATCCTGATTTTATTATTCCGGAGTTAAAAGATGATGAATAGAAACGGTTCAAACGAAAACAGAAAACAGAATCACGGGAAGCGTCCGGCTTTTATCCTGACGCTCGCTTTGCTTTCCGTGCTCGCAGCCCTTGTCGCGTTCAGTTCGTGCTCCGGAGGAGGAAGCGGGGAAAAGAGCGGAACCGAAGGGACTTCCTCGGTTCCCAAATCAGATCCATACGTAAACCTTCCGTCAACTCCTGCCGAGATCGACGCTCTCATCGGGTCGATAGGAAAGGCGTCCGTTGACAAAACCGATGAAATCGACCGCGCGTTCTACGCATGGTCCCTGCTTTCCGAAAGCGACAGGGAAGCCGTGACAAAGATCGACGAGCTCCGTTCGCTCCGCTCGGAACTGCAAAAAAAATATATCGTGAAGGAATACGCCAATTCAAGGGTCAGGCACGATAAGTTCCTGCTCGGCGCATGCGTCGTCTATTCGTGCGACGAAGCGCATATCGCAAAACTCGATGAGGCGGGAATAGATTTTGTGTGGCCGGCAACGGTAACCCCCGATTCAATGGCGCTCTTTGAAAAATACGGGATCGGAGTAATCGGCTCGATGGGTCAGGCGGGTCTGCCCGGATGGCGCGGAGATTTCAGAAAGGATCCTGCCGTGCCGCAGAATCCCATAACCGAGGAGGACGTCCGCGGAATGATCAACCCCGCGGCATTTGCCGATTATCCGGCGCTCTGGGGATTCGATCTCGGCGACGAGCCGAACATGAACGAGTTTGAATGCCTCGGGATACTCGCCGGGGTCTGTCACGAAAGCCGCCCGGATCTCATGGTATACTGCAACCTCTTCCCGAATTACGCTTCGGACGTACAGCTCGGTACAAAGTTTTACAACACTTACATAAGCAAATTCGCAAAGCAGGTCGGCAGCGACGTAATATGCTTCGATCACTATTATGAAGCTCACTCGCTTCTCGATACCCTCGAAAACATGAGGATCGTCACAGAAGCTGCGGCAAAGAACGGCCGGGATTTCTGGGACATCATTCAGGTCAACAGGTCACAGGAAGAGTATCCCGTAATATCGGCCGACATGATGAGATATCAGGCGTATCTTTCGATGGCTTACGGCTGCAAATCCGTAATGTGGGCGTGCTGGGACAACGGATGGTGGTACGGCAACGTGCTTGATTCAGCCGGCAATTTCACCGAAGTGTACGATCTCGTGAAGACGGTCGACGCGGAGCTCGAGGCGATGGAACCCGTATATATGCGCTACACCGGATCCTCTGCGGCGCTCCTTCTCGGTAAAAGCGCAAGAGTACGCGACGGGATCGACACTTATTACGAGCCGGGGGAGAGCAACGCTCTGTCGGATCACGTAAGATCTCACGGATTCAAAAAACTCGGCAAAACGTCTCTTTCGGAGCTCAAGTGCTCTGATGACAGCTTCGTAGTCGCCGGATATCTCAAAAAGAATATCGGCGAGGGAGACGCCTTCCTGTTTATCAACAGTACGGACAAGCTGTTTCTCGATCCCGAACTCAAACCGGCGAAGGTGACTTTCAGTACGGTCGACCCGAGCTCCGTCGTCGTTTCGTACGTAAAGGGCGTCCCGACACGTCTTACCCCCGTCGACGGGACCTATACCGTCGAGATCGTCGGCGCCGACGCCGTGCTCGTGACGGTAGACTGAAACAATTCAAATACACGCGGCGCTTCTGCGCCGCTTTTTTTCTCCCTGCGCTTGAAAAAATCCGGGCAGCGTGGTATAATAGAGCGGAATATATGAGGTTATTGTTTTCCCCGCCGAGGGAGCGGGAAGAGGAGACTTGAAATGGATCTTGAAAGCATACTTAAACTGCTCGGAGGAGTCGCCCTGTTTCTTTACGGAATGAAGCTGATGGGCAATTCCCTTGAAAAGCTTGCCGGTTCGCGGCTTAAAAAGATACTCGGAAACCTGACGTCAAACAAATACAAGGGCTTTATCCTCGGTCTCGGAGTGACGGCGGCGATACAGTCCTCGGCGGCGACCATCGGCATGGTCGTCGGATTTGTAAACTCCGGACTTATGTCGCTTGTCCAGGCGACCGGCGTCATTTTCGGCGCAAATCTCGGTACGTCCGTCACCGGGTGGATCATATCAGCCAGCGGAATAAAGAATTCGGGCGTCATTTATTACGCCGTGCTCGCCGTCGGCGTCTTTATGTTCTGGTTCCTCAAAAACAAGAACGTGAAAAACGTCGGGCTTATTCTCACCGGCTTTTCCATCCTTATGATAGGTATGCAGACCATGTCGGGCGCCGTATCGGGCGTCGCCGACAGCGACGTGTTCTCGCGCGTGGTCCGCTTCATGTCAAATCCGCTTCTCGGGCTTCTGCTCGGTATAGTTTTCACCGTGATCCTTCAGTCGTCGTCCGCCTCGGTCGGCGTCATCCAGTCATTCGCGGCGGCCTCTCCGCTCCCGCTCGGGCTCTGCATCCCCTTTGTGATGGGAGCGAACATAGGGACCTGCTCCACGGTTCTTATCTCGTCGATAGGAGCGACGAGGGACGCGAGGCGCGTTGCGCTGCTGGACCTGCTTTATAATACTTTTTCGGTGGCTCTGCTCCTTCCGGTCTACTGGGTTCTCACGAAAATCATTTCGACGGGGTTTATAGACGGACAGGCAAACGCAGTAGGGATCGCCGTGGCGAATACCGCCGTTAAGGTCCTTCAGATAATAATAGTATTCCCGCTCGACAGACTTCTTGTAAAAACGGTAAGAAAAATACTTCCCGATAAAGCGGACGATTCGGACAAGAGTTCGCTGCTCGACGAGCGTCTTCTCGTCACCCCTTCCGTAGCCCTCGGAAGAGCCCGCCAGGTGGTTGACGCCATGGCGGTAGAGGTTCAGAAAAACGTGCGTGATTCGTTCGAATGTCTCAACGATTATTCCGGTGATAAATTCGACGTCGTCGTGGAAGGCGAGGACAGATCGGACATGTACGAAGACAAGATCGGGACGTATCTCGTGAAACTCTCGTCTACCGATCTGAACGAAAAAGAAAGCAGGGAAGCGAATTTCCTGCTGAGGGTGATAGGAGACTATGAGCGGACGTCCGACCACGCGATGAACGTAGCGGCCTCCGCCCAGGAGATGCACGAGAAGAAGATCACTTTCACGGGCAAGGCAAGGGCGGAGCTCTCCGTAATGATGTCGGCGGTCGATAAAATCATCGACCTGGCATTCAGGGCGCTCACCTACAACGATATCGCCGTGGCTCTTGAGGTCGAGCCGCTCGAGGAAGTTGTCGACAATCTCAAGGATCAGATAAGACAGAATCACATCACGCGTCTGCAGCGCGGCGAATGCACCATCGAGCTCGGATTCGTCCTGACGGACGTCCTCACCGATCTCGAGCGTATCGCCGATCACTGCTCCAACCTCGCCTGTTACGTTATAGAATCCGCCCATAACGATATGGACGTTCACGAGTATCTGAACAACCTTAAAAAAGACGGCGGGGATTTCGCCGAGATGTACAAAGCGTATAAGAAAACCTATTCGATAAACTGACGGACGATTTAAATTATGTTCAAGTATTCGTTATCGTAAAAAACAAATAACAAACGAGCCCCCGGAAACGGGGGCTCGGTTCATTTTCGGTGCGGCACAGGAGCTGCGCGAGGCGCTTTTTATCTGACGAATTTTTTTATCTCCCTGACAAGCCGCTCGTCGGGAGAAAACACAACGACGTCGGGAAGGGCGGCGTCGGGTTCGCGATACCGTATTTCCCACAGACCGTCGGAAAGCTCGTCGTCTCCGCAGAATACGGACCGGCGCAGGGGACGCTCCCGGGGCCCGTCGCTGAACGGGCGGAACTCCTCTGCGTCGCGCAGAGGGATCTCCGAAAGCAGAAAGCCGTATCTGCGGTTTCTTATGACGGAAATGCTGAGAACGTCCTCAACGAGCGAGTAGTCGTATTCAACCCTGAAGAAAAAGTGGTAAAAGAAGATCTCAAAGGGAGCCGCCGCGACGGATACTACGGCAAAAGCGATCAGAACGGCAAAGTCTCTGATGATTATTCCGGCGATAATCAGAACGAACGGAAACACTATGCAGGCGGCTGAGTACGCACGTTTTTTAACGGCGAAACGGCCGGTTATTTTTCTTTTTACGCTTTGTTCAGTCATAACGCCCTCCGTACGGGAGTATTTTATCACTCGTCGGCGATAAAGTCAATCCCGGAAGAAGCGGAAGCAAAGCGAACGTCCTGTAAATTTATTGATTGTTCACAAAAAAATCCCCCCGGTATTGTGCGTTAGTACTTGACAAACCACCATGAGTGTGATATTATTCTATTATCTGTAATTGTGGGTCGGTCTCTCTTTCGGTCAGCGCATCTTTTTGCCCGAAAGACGTAACCCGCTCGTCATGAGCCGATTACCTGCCGTATCCGGCGGAGTTTTTCGTTCAGGACCGGCGACGCGCGGCGCGGCCTGCTGTCTTTAACCGATTAATCTTGCAGGAGGAAAAAGATTAATGCAAAACAAATTCGCAAAGAGGCTTCTGTCATTTTTCCTTGCCGCCGTCATGGCGGCGGGCGTGATGACGTCGCTTCACGTTTTCGCCGATGAGGATACCGGCGAGCCGGAGCCCGATTCCGGAAACGCTACCGAGGTTATTTTCCACAGCAACCTCGCCGGCGGCGACGCGGGCAGCTCGTATTCGGATTATTCCGCCCGTCACGGATCGGCGAAAAAAGCGACCGAAAGCATCGTGATCGACGCAACCGATTACGACCCGGCGAACACAACCGCCGAAGTCAGAGCGATTGAAAACCTCGACGGCGTTTCAAAAGCTCTCTACATGCCTTCCAAGGGGATAACGTCCTGGAAGGTTTCGGTCCCCGAAGACGCGCTTTACGCGATCAGGATCACTTATTATCCTATCGCCGAGCTCGACGGAGCGGACATTTCGACCTATACGACGATCGAGCGCACGCTCTATATCGACGGACGCATCCCGTTTTCTGAGGCGAGGTATTTCTATTTCCCGCGCAACTGGGTCTATCAGGACGTATCTGTCAACGATGACGGCACGGTCAATTTCCGCAAGGACGCTATGGGCAACGACGTTCGTCCGATAAGAGGAGAGGCGCCGACCTGGCAGACTTACTATCTCCGCGACTGGCTCGGTTATACCATGAGCCCCTTCGAGTTCTTCCTGAGCAAGGGAGAGCACGTCGTGAGTTTCGACGCGTCGCGCGAAGGTATCGTGATCTCGAAAATCGAGTTCTACAAATACGAAGCAGAGCCGTCGTTCAGCGATTTTCTCGCGTCTATGCAGGCGAAGGGAGTCAAGGTCATAGATAAAATGGGAGACGGCGTGATAAAGGTCCAGGCGGAAAACCCGGATCTCGTTTCGAACGCCTGCCTGTTCCCGACAAACGACCGTACATCGGCGCTCACGGAGCCTCAGGATCCGCAGAAGATCAGAAACAACATAGTGAACAGCACGACGGTAAACGAGTGGATGAAATATACCGTCACCGTCCCCGAGGCCGGGCTTTACACGATAGCGATCCGCTTCCGTCAGAACGATCTTATCGGAATGTTCACCTCCCGCCGCATTCTTGTGAACGGAGTTCAGCAGTTCAAGGAAGCCGGGATGATCCGCTTCAAGTACAATCCGTCGTGGCAATCCTCCATCGCGACGGACGGGGAGAACAATCTTCTGTTTTATCTTGAAGCCGGTAAAAACGAAATTACGTTCGAGGCCGTGCTAGGCGAGATGACGGAATACGTTTATCGCATAGAGCGCATAATCGAGGACCTCAACGAGGCTTATACGACGATTCTTCAGCTCACCGGCCCGACGCCCGACACTTACCGCGACTACGGCTTCAACCGACTGGTCCCCGGAGCCGTCAATACGATAAGGTCGGCGGCGATCGATCTTTACGAAATCTCGGACGAGCTTGAGGCCGTAACGGGAGAGCTCGGCGATCAGGTCGCGACGCTTGACACCATTGCGCTTCTTCTTGAGACGATGGGGGACGACGAATACAAGATCGCTCCGAACTTCGTAACCTTCAAGAACTACATAATCGCGCTTTCAAACTGGCTGTACGCCGCCCTGAAACAGCCCTGCAAAATAGACTATTTCACGATTCAGGGGCAGAACGATCCGCTTCCCAAGGACAAAGCGAATTTCTTTAAGTCCATAGGATTTGAAATCAGGGCGTTCTTCGGCTCGTTCTTCATGGATTACACGACGGTCGATTTCGCGTCGGAGATCGAATATTCAAAAGAAGACACGGTAAACCTCTGGATCACGTCCGCGCTCGGCCGTGAGGACGCGCTGATCAAGCGAAATCTCGTAGATAAGTATTTCACCCCGGAATACGGAGTGACGGTAAAGATGAAGGTCATCACGACGGGCCTTACCGAGGCGATACTCGCCGGAATCGGGCCCGACGTCGCGAACATGACCTCGGTGGATACAATCACCTGGGGACTGCGTAACGCCGTGTATCCGATGGAGGATTTCGAGGGATTTGACGAAGTCATGTCCTGGTTCTCCGAGGAAGAGATCAAGCCGCTTCAGATGTACGATTCGCACGGAGTGCCGCACACCTACGGCCTGCCGCACACCGCGGACTTCTATATGATGTTCTACCGAGCCGACGTGTTCGACAGTATGGGACTTAAGGTCCCGAAGACCTGGGAGGACCTGTACGCGATCCTTCCCGCGCTGCTGAATTCCGATATGATAATCGGAATGATGGGCACTCAGACGGGTACGAGCGTCAGCGTCGGCGGATATATCGGACTCAAACAGTTCCTGTATCAGATGGGCGGAGAGGTGTTCAACGACGGCGGCTACTCGGTCGCGCTTGACGAAAACGTCGCGCTCGACGCGTTCGAGTCGTACACCGAGCTGTTCTCGCTCTACAAGAGCCAGGTGTCTTACGACATAACCCGTTTCCGTACAGGCGAGATGCCGATATTCTTCGGCAGCGCGATAACGTCGTACAACCTGCTGATGTCGTACTACGATATCCGTGGGCTCTGGGAGATGGCTCCTCTGCTCGGATTCGAGCAGGAGGACGGGACGATCAACCACACCTCGACCGTGACTATGACGTCGTACATTCTCCCGAGAGGATCGAACACCGGCGCTTCGTGGAAATATCTCAAGTGGGAGGTCTCTCCGGAACAGCAGAAGCGTATGGCGAAGGAAACTCTCGCGGTGAACGCCAACCCGACGACGAAGTATAACACCGCTACGGTATCCGCGCTTCTCGGACAGGCGTGGACCACAAAGGAATACGCGGCGATAAGCGAGCAGTTCTCGCAGATAGCCGGAATAAGAGAGTTCCCCGGCAACTACATCATCCCGACGTACGTCGACGCTGCGTTCTTCAGAGCTTACGGACAGGCTTCCGACCCGTCTGACGAACTCCTCGACAGGATGCTTCTTATTAATAAGGAACTTTCCCGCAAAAGGGACGATTTCAAGATGGATTATTACGATCTTACAACAGGCGAATACGTCAAGGGCAGGTATATTTCCGAGCCCATCTCGTGGAAGTGATCGGAGGGAGAAGAAATGGCAAAAAAACAGTCTCTTAACGAACACGGCTACGGATACGGCGGAGCGCCGATGACAAAAGCGCGCTACATCAGGATACAGATGAAGCGCACCTGGCAGGGTTATCTCATGGTCCTGCCGTTCACCGTGATCTTCATCGCGTTCACGGTCGTGCCGGTCGTCATTTCCATAGCGCTGAGTTTCACTTCGTTCAATATGCTTGAATGGCCGGAATGGAAGGGCCTCAGCAATTACATTCAGCTTTTCCTCGCAGACGATCTTTTCGTGACGGCTTTCGCGAACACCATGATGTTCGCCGTCACGACCGGCCCGGCCTCGTTTATCCTGTCGTTCATCATCGCGTGGTTTATAAACGAGCTTCAGCCGCGGCTCAGGGCGCTCATCACGATCGTTTTCTACGCGCCGTCCATATCCGGTACGGCCTACACGATCTGGGGCGTGTTCTTCCAGTCAGATATTTACGGCTACGTAAACGGCTGGCTGCTTAAAATGGGTCTGATCGACTCGCCTATCGCGTTTTTCAGGAACACGGCGTACATAGTTCCGCTTTGTATAGCCGTCGCGCTCTGGACCTCGCTCGGGACCGGATTCCTCTCGAATATCGCCGGTCTTCAGGGCGTCGACCGTTCGCTGTATGAAGCGGGTGCCATTGACGGGGTAAAGAACCGCTGGCAGGAGGCGTGGTATATAACCCTCCCGCAGATGAAAAACATACTGATGTTCGGCGCCGTTCTCGCGATAACCGGTTCGTTCGGATTCGGAGCCGTCGTCGATACGCTCTGCGGACGTCCGTCAACGGACTACGTCGCGTGGACTCTGCAGCACCACCTCGGCGAATATATGTCGACGCGTTTCGAATACGGTTACGCCTCGGCGATAGCCGTCGTGCTGTTCGCGATAATGATGATCGCGAATATGCTGGTTCAGAAATTCCTTTCGAAGGTAGGGCAGTGACATGGCAAGAAAACTCAGAGTTTCCAATCACCGCGTCGTGCTCAACCGATCGAAGGGCGGCGATACCGCGATATTCATAATGCTCTTCCTGCTCGGCATCGTGATGTTCCTGCCGCTTTGGTACCTGATCATCACGGCGCTGAAACCGCTCGGCGAGCGCAATATCACCCCGCCGCTGCTTTACGTAATGAAGCCGACGCCGCAGAACTTCATAGACCTGTTCTCAAACATGAACAGCACGTGGGTCCCGGTATCGAGATATTTCTTCAATACGATAATCATCTCGGTCGGCGGTACCTTCGGGTGCCTCGTTCTCGGATCTCTCACGGCCTACGCCCTGTCGAAGATCAGGTTCCCCGGCGCGAACTTCCTGTTCAACATGATCCGCTATTCGCTCATGATCAGCTCCACGATAGCGGGTATCACAAACTTCTTCATCTTCGTCTGGCTCGGCTGGCTCAATACCTACTGGATATCCATCGTGCCGGTATGGGGCTCGACGCTCGGTCTGTACCTTATGAAGCAGTTCATAGACTCGAACGTTTCGGATGAAATGATCGAGGCCGCGAGGATCGACGGAGCGAGCGAGCTCAGGATATACTGGCAGATAGTCATGCCGCTTGTCAAACCGGCCTGGCTGACGCTGCTCGTCACGACGTTCCAGTCCACCTGGAACGGCGGCGCGTCGGGCTACGTCTGGTCGGAGCAGCTCAAGACCTTCAACGTTGCGATAAGCAATATCAGTACCGTTTCGGTCGGCGCGTCGTCGGCCGGCTCGGTCGTAATGATGAGCGTGCCCATTATCTTCTTCGTCGTCAACCAGGCGAAGATAGTCGAGACAATGGGCTCGTCCGGAATGAAGGATTAAGGAGGTAAAATGAAAGCTAAAGCATTCAAGCTGAGCGCGGTCATACTGCTTGCCGTCATGCTTTTACCGCTTGCGGCGTCCGCAGGTACCTCTTATCAGACCTACACGTATTCGATAGACGGACAGATGCTCGCGTCGCCCGACGCATACGTTCCGAACCGTCAGCTCGATTACGTCGCTCTGGGGCTTCCCGCCGCTCTCAACACACCGACCGATCTTGTTACCGACCCGAAGGGCAACGTATATATTGCCGACCAGGGCGCAAGCAAGATTTACTGCCTTGACAGCAATCTCAAATTCAGATTCGCTCTTTCGTCGTTTGTAAACTCAAACGGCATAAACGACTCGCTGAACGGCTGCAAGGGCGTTTTCGTGACCGACGACTATATATACGTCGCGGATACCGAGAACAACAGGATCGTTATCTTCGATCTGCTCGGAAACTACGTTCGTCATCTTGACGAGCCGGTATCGGATATATTCGAGGATAACGCGATCTACAAGCCGATCGCTCTCGCGGTCGACGCATCCGAAAGAATATACGTCGTGTCTTCGACGACCTATCAGGGAATCATATCTCTTGACAGAAACGGGGAGTTCCAGGGATACGTCGGTGCGACACACGTGACGTTCAACGCCTGGCAGATATTCTGGAGACAGTTCCAGACGGCCAAGCAGAGGGCTCTTTCGGTAAAACTCGTTTCGACCGAGTACAATAACATAACGATCGACGACCGCGGCTTCATCTACGTGACGACAAACTCGATAGACGAGGCAAGCAGACAGTCGTCAATCAGAACAAAGGACGCGACCTACGCCCCCGTAAGAAAATACAACGCTTCGGGTAACGACGTTCTCGGGCGCAACGGATTCTTCGGCCCGGGCGGGGAAGTGTCTGTAAACAGCAACTCGATAGTAAGCGACATCACCGGCGCGTCGAGCATTATCGACGTAGCGCTCGGTCCGTCCGGGAGCTGGACGATAGCCGACGAAAAGAGATCGAAGTATTATACGTATGATACTTACGGCAATCTTCTCTTCGTCTTCGGCGACAAGGGCGCGATGCTCGGTAATATCCAGAAGATCAACTCGATAACCTATCAGGGAAGCAACTTCCTCGTTCTTGACGGAAGCACCAAAACGATTACCGTCTATATCCGCACCGACTACGGCGATACGCTGATCACGGCGCTTCAGGACGAAATCGACCGAAACTATGACGCAGCCGTCACAAACTATGAGGACATCCTCAAGCGCAACAGCAACTTTGACGCGGCGTATATAGGCATCGGCAAGGCTCTTTACCGCCAGGGAGAGTACTCCGAAGCGATGAAGATGTTCAAGAGCGCCTATGAGACGTCGAACTACAGCGACGCCTACAAGATGCTCAGGCAGAGATGGGCGAACAAGTACTTCATCATCATCCCGATAGTCGTCGTAATCATCATTTTCCTCGTCACGAAGTTCTTCGGATACGCCGGAAAAGTCAACAAGGCGACCGCGCTCTCTACGGAAAAGAGGACGTTCAAGCAGGAGATACTTTACGCGTTCCACCTGATCTTCCATCCGTTTGACGGATTCTGGGACCTTAAGCACGAAAAGCGCGGGTCTCTGCGCGGCGCGATATTCTATCTCGTGCTGGCGACGATCGCAATAGGTTATCAGACGATCGGGCGCGCATACATCTTCAATCCGCGCGGAAACAACACTTCGTTCATAACCATCATTCTTTCGATGCTGGTGCCGGTTCTTCTCTGGACCGTCTCGAACTGGTGTCTCACAACGCTCTTTGAGGGAGAGGGAAGCTTCAAGGACATTTTCGTGGCGACCTGCTACTCGCTCGTGCCGCTTATCCTTCTGATAATCCCGGCGACGCTCATCACGAATATTCTGTCCACGACGGAGATGCAGATTTACAATCTTCTCGTGACGATAGCGTGGGTGTGGGTCGGCCTGCTCGTCTTCTTCGGAATGATGATAACGCACGATTACACCCTCGGGAAAAACATTCTGACGACGATAGGGACCATCGTCGCCGCGTGTTTCGTGATATTCTGTGTGGTCCTGTTCTCGACGCTCGTAATGAAGATGATAAGCTTCGTGTCCGGTATCGTTACCGAGATCACGTTCAACATGTAAGGAGGCTCGCAATGAAGAAAAGAACCCTTTCGGCTTTGCTTGCCGTTTCAATGGTGCTTGGCATACTTGTCAGCGCGCTTCCTTCGATCACGGTATCCGCGGCGTCGACCATAAAAGACTTTGCTCCCGGAGGGATAAACTACCTCACCGATTCCTTTGAGTCAAAGGAAGCCAAGCTCGAGACGATGGAAATGCTCGTCGAGAGATTCGGCTATCAGCTCTGGTATGAAAAATATACCGGCGAGGTCGCCGTAAAGAACGTCAGAACCGGCGATATCCTGATGACGAACCCCTATGACGTCGGCGGGGCAAAGGCGTCCGACAATATCAAATCGCAGCTGCTTTCTCAGATAATTCTCAAATACTCGACAAACGATGGCAGCGAGATTTCGATGTACAGCTACGTTGAGGCGGCCCAGAGGAGCCAGATCAACCAGAAGTATATCAAAAACGGAATCAGAGTCGAGTACGTGATGGGCAAGCGCGAAAGCCGCTCGCTCGTCCCGAGATATATCGAAAAGTCCCGTTTTGAAGAGATGATCCTCGCGAACATCGACGTTGACTCAAAGCTCAAGAAGATCAATGCCTACTACATTCTCAAGGATCCCGATGAAAAGGACGCCGGCGGGCAGCCCCTTTCCGATAAGGCCATCGAGGAAATGTACAAGGCGTTTCCGATTACAAAGAAGATGCCGATTTACGTGTTTGACTCGACCTCCTCGGAGCGTGAGATAAACACCGTTGAGGCGATCATCAAGGAGTTCTGCCCGGCGTATACCTACGAGGAGCTCGAATACGACCATCAGCTTACGGAGTACGAAAGCGAGGACAAGAACCCTGTTCAGTTCCGGCTGTCGCTTGAATATACGCTCGACGAGGACGGCCTTTCGGTCAGACTTCCCGCAAACGGAATAAGATTTGACCAGAGCTCGTTCCAGCTCTCGTATATAAGAATCCTCCCGTATATGGGCGCGGCGTCATCGGAGTTTACCGGTTATACGATGATACCCGACGGATCCGGCGCGCTCGTCAGATTCGAGGACGTGCTGAAGAGCGGATCGTCGAGGATACTCGCCGGTAAGCTTTACGGCCAGGATTACGCTTATCACACGATAACAGGCGCAAACCAGCGTATCATGCGCATGCCCGTGTTCGGTATAGTTGAAAATACCGAGTACGTCATTACTCCCGAGGAACCCGAAACTCCCGTGGATGGCGGAGAGGGCGAACCCGCGGAAACGCCGGCCGATACTCCCGCCGAAACTCCCGGAGAAACTCCTTCCGAGACTCCTTCGGAGACGGTACCTTCCGCAGATCCGGATGATGACGAGGAAGAAGAACAGCAGCCGTCCGAAACCCCCGGAGATACCGAAACTGAAACCGAGCCGGAAGTGATCAAATACAACCGCAGCAACGGTTATTTCGCAATAATCGAGAGCGGCGATTCACTTGCCACCATCACGACGGATCACGGCGGGAACGTAACCCATAAGTACAACTCCGTCTACACCGAGTTCAACCCGAGACCGAAGGACAGCTATAACCTCGCGAGCGCGATCTCCGTCGCCGGCAACGCCGTCTGGACTGTCGTTTCCGAAAGAAAGTTTACCGGAAACTTCAGAATCAGATATATTATGCTGAGCGATCTTGATTATCTCAGCGAGAACGGCGTTTCGACCGACGGGCTCTTCGGTACAGATTACGTCGGTATGGCGAAGGCGTACAGATATATGCTCGAGAAGCAGGGAACGATCTCTAAGCTCGGCGGTACGTCCCAGATACCGCTCTATCTCGAGACGCTCGGCGTGATGGATTCGGAAGAGACAATTCTTTCCATCCCGGTCACGGTCAAAAAGCCGCTGACGACCTTCGACGATATAAGAACGATCACCGGTGAGCTCGGCGAGGAAGGAATAAACAATCTCGTATATAAACTTACTGGCTACGTCAACGGCGGGCTTTCGAGCACGCTTTCAAGAAAAATAAAGGTCGAGCGGAAGGCCGGAGGGAACGACGGACTCAAATCGCTCATCGAATACGGAAAAGAGAAGGGTATAGAGTTCTATCTCGACATAGATTTCTCGTATACCGGGAACGATAAGCTCGGCGACGGCTTCTCGCGGAAACGCGACGCGGTCAAGACTATCGACGGAAGATACAGCACGAAGCGCACTTACAGCGCGACGTATCAGTATTTCAGAAGCACGGGACTTGTCGTTATATCTCCTTCGGTATTCACCTCGATCTTCGAGGACGCCGAAAAATATCTTGAAAATCTCGGCGTGACGGCCGTCTCACTCAGCACGGTAGGCTCGGACCTCAACTCGGATTTCGACGAGGACGATCCTTACAACAGAGAGGACTCGAAGGAAAACGTCGTCAAGGCGCTTTCAAAGATCAAGGAAGACGGATATAAGGTAATGCTCGACGCGGGCAACGCGTACGTGATTCCTTATTCCGACCATGTTCTGAACGTTTCTCTCGACAGTTCGGGATATACATACGCAAGCGAGACGATCCCGTTCTTCGGAATGGTTTATCACGGCTATCTGCTTTACGCCGGAAACGCGACCAATACCGCCGGCGATATGAGACACGAGAAGCTCAAGATACTTGAAAACGGAGCAAATCCGTATTTCATTCTGGTTTATCAGAATTCCGAAAAACTCAAAGAGGACAAGACCTTATCAAACTACTTCTCCATCTCGTACACCAACTGGAAGAAGGATATGATAGCGACCTACAAGGAGCTCAATGAAGCGCTCAGTCTTGTATTCAATTCTCCGGTAAGCGATCACGAGTTCGTGACCGGAGAGAGGGTCCCCTCGGTCGAGGAAAAGGAATATAACGACATGCTCGACGCGCTCGCCGAGGAGGAAGCGAAGAAGGCGGAGGCCGACGCGCTCGCCGAAGAGGAGCGCAAGCAGGCGCTTAAGGAGCATCTCAACGAGCTCAAGGGTATCACGACAGAGCCCAAAGAGCCCGCGCCGACGCCCTCCGGCGGGGAAGGCTCCGATGAGAGTCAGACCGGTGAGGAACCGGAGGAGACCGGATACGTATACACGAGATACACGGTCGAAAACGGCCTCATCGTGAGGGTGACCTTCGATAACGGATACAGGTTCGTTATCAATTACAACGACTTTGACGTTACCACGCCGGATACGGGAGACACCGTCATACACTCGCTCGGTTATATCGTTGTTTCCCCGGACGGCGACGTCGTGATTAACAGTGCAAAGGAGGCGGCCGAATGACGAAAGACGTACCCGCAAAGGTGAGACCTCAGAAGGTCAGATCACTTGACAAGCGAAAAGCCATGACCGGCTGGATATTTGTCCTTCCGTTCATTATCGGTTTCCTTGTCATCTACCTTCCGGTCATCATCGACTCGCTGAAATACAGTTTCTGCGAGATAAAGATCCTTTCCGGCGGCGGATATCAGCTGACGTTCGTCGGCTGGAAAAACTATCAGGAGGCGCTGTTTGAGGACCCTGATTTCGTACAGGTCCTCCTGTCGGGTCTGAGACAGCTTGTCCTTGACGTGCCCGCGATAGTCATATTCTCTCTGTTCATGGCGGTAATGCTGAACGGTAAGATAGCCGGGCGCGCCGCGTTCAGGACGATATTCTTTATCCCGGTCATACTCTCAACCGGCGTCCTCGCGGCGATAGAGACGTCAAACGTATTCAATGAAAACATGGGCAACGGTTCCGTCATGGACGACGGGACCGGGAGCTCGGCGAATATTACGGAGGTCGTTCAGCTGGCCGATCTGACGTGGCTGTTTGAAAGCATGCAGGTCGGCACGGAGCTTCTGACCTACGCAATATCGCTCGTAAACGGTATTTTCAACATCATAAACCGCTCCGGCGTACAGATGCTGATATTCCTTGCCGCGCTTCAGTCGATTTCGCCGTCGATTTACGAGTCGTGTTCCATAGACGGAGCGTCAACTTGGGAGACGTTCTGGAAGATCACGATACCTATGGTGAGCCCGATGATACTCGTTAACGCGATCTATACTCTGATAGACAGCTTTACGTCGTCGTCGAACGCCGTCATGTCGTTTATCGAAGCGTATTACAATCTCCCCGGCAAAAACGTCGTCGCGACGGCGATGTCGTGGGTTTATTTCCTGATCGTTATTCTGGCGGTTGCACTGATAGCGGGAATCCTTTCCGCCTTCGTCTTCTACCAGAGACGCGACTGATCGGAGGTGGCGATATGAATAATACAGAAACCGCTCCGAGAATAAAGCGCGAGACTAAAAACAAAATACGCGTTGATTTTGAGAGGACGAACGCGTGGACCCGTTTCAGACTCAAGTTCCTGACCGCCTCGTCGATAAAGAAGGGACTCTGGTGGCTGTTCAGGTTTGTGCTCCTGCTCGGTATATCGTACGTCATTCTGCTTCCGTTCTATACGAAGATCGCCTCTTCCTTCATGGCGAGAGAAGATTTCGTCGACGTGACTGTCAAGCTTATACCGAAACATCCGACGCTCGACACCTACGCCGCCGTGATCAAATATAACGGGTATTTCCAGGCGCTTCTCAACACGGTGCTCCTTTCCGGGGCATGCGCGATAATACAGACGTTCGTGTGCGCCTTCATCGGCTACGGATTTGCAAAATACAAATTCAAGGGTTCAAAGCTCCTCTTTGCGCTCGTTATGCTGACGATGATCGTGCCGCACAGAACGCTCCGTCTTTCGCTCTTCATGAAGTTCAGATTCTTCGATATAGGGATCGGTAAGGTCGGGTTGTTCAGCCTTCTCGGCGGAGGCCTGTTTGAGGGGCTGAAGATCATTCCGTTCTCTTCGATCAACCTGAACAACACATACTGGCCGCTCATACTTCTTTCGCTCGGCGGACTCGGGTTCAAGAACGGACTGTTCATTTTCATGCTCAGACAGTTCTTCCGCGGAGTTCCCGACGAACTTGAAGAGTCTGCTTACATTGACGGCTACGGACCGATAAGGACGTTCCTCAGGATAGTTCTCCCGATATCGGTTCCGATGCTCGTGACAGTGTTACTTCTGTCCTTTGCGTGGCAGTACACCGACACGTTCTACGTCAACGTATTCTTTACGACGTCAGGGCCGAAGCTGCTTGACGACATAATTCTGATCCCGAGAGCGCTTGATACCGATTACGCAGGTAAAGTGCTTTACGAGGCCGCGATACGCAACACGAGCGGTATCCTTATACTGATCCCGCTGCTTGTCCTGTATTTGTTCCTTCAGAGATATCTCGTCGAGGGAATCGAGCGTTCCGGCATCGTCGGATAACCTGTTTTAAAAAAACTCTGCCGCCGGGCGGCAGAGTTTTTTTACGCGTACGAGTCATGAAATCGTCCGGAAAAGCGTAAAACAAAAATCCCGCTTTGCCGTTTTACAAAGCGGGAAAATGATAATCGGGTGGGTTTTATTCGTCCCGGCCGGCGCCGAGGATCTTATAAAGCACGTTATAGAGAAAGACGGCTTCGTCGGGTTCGAGAACGACGCAGGAGGCCATTTCGGCGGGAACCTTCAGCGCCTTTTCTCTCAGCGCCGCGCCTTCTTCGGTTATGGAAACCTTGACGACGCGCTCGTCCGTTTTTCCGCGCTGCTTTTTTACGAATCCCTTTTTCTCAAGTATGCGTATGAGCGGCGTCAGAGTTCCCGAATCAAGAAAAAGACGTTCTCCGAGGCGTGTGACGGTGACGGATCCTTCTTCCCAAAGGACCATCATAACTATGTACTGGGTATAAGTCAGGTCAAGGCCTTTCAGAATGGGGGAATATTTTTTCACGATCTCCCGCGCCGCCGCGTAGAGAGGGAAGCACAGCTGGTTTTCAAGCTTCAGAGAGTCATATTTTCCCATGGCCGGATCACGCTTTATTCTCTGAGGCGTACGCTTTGCTGATAGCTTTGGCGAGCTGATCGGCACAGGAGGTGGGCCTGAATCCGCAGGTGTTTCCGGCGAGTTTGCTCACTATGTAATCTACGGTCTGTCCCTCAACGAGTTTTGAGACCGCCTTGAGATTTCCGTTGCAGCCGCCCTCGAATACTACTCCGTGAACAACGTCTCCGTCAAGGTCAAAATCTATTTTCCGGGAGCAGGTCCCGGACGTATAATACGTATGGTGCATGATTTCCTCCAAACTGATGAACAATAAAACATTTGATACAATTTATTATACAACACGGAGTGTTATTTGTCAATCGGACGGCTCCAGTATTTTTTCCATGGTTATATTGCGCGGAGTCATACCGACGCTTTCATAAAAGCGCATTGCCGCTTCATTTCCCGACCAGACGTTGAGCGTGACGCTGTGACAGCCCAGCCCGCGGGCGTATCCGGAGACAAAGTCAAACAGCTTTTTTCCGTAACCCAGTCTGCGGCAGTTTTCGTCAACGCAGAGATCGTCGACGTAAAGCGTGACTGCGTCGTTAAGAACGGGATCGCCCGACGCTTTCTTAATTATGCAGAACGCGTAACCGCGCACGGTCCCGTCGCGTTCTATCACAAATATAGGACGGTTTTCGTCCTCGAAAATTGCTTCCAGTTCTTTCCGTTCGTATTTGACGTGCGGACCGGGTCCTCGGAAAATATCCGGTCGCAGCTCGTGATGAACGTGTTCAACCTGAGTCAGCAGTTCCGTTATTATCCCGGCGTCATCCGGCGCGGCTTTTCTTATCAGTTCCATTGTATACGCTCCTTTACGATATTATACTTCATTTTCTCCGTGTAATCAAGAGCGCACGACCGGAATGACCGGAAAAAAACGCCTTTAAAAAATAACAGTTGCAAAAAAAGCCCGGAAGGAGTATAATATATCAGTACCGCCGGAAACGGCACATATAAGGAGATATTTTATGGGCGTACTTCATGTAGTTGACCATCCGCTTATCCAGCATAAGCTGACGATCATGAGAGACAAAAGGACAGGACCAAAGGACTTCCGTGAGCTGCTCGAGGAGATAACGATCCTCATGGGTTATGAGGTGACGAGGGATTTTCCGCTTGACGATTATGAAATCGACACACCTATGGCTCACATGACGGCAAAGCGTATCGCGGGCAAAAAGGTCGCGATCGTTCCGATCCTCCGCGCGGGTCTCGGAATGGTTGACGGGCTTCTCAATCTGATCCCCGTCGCAAAGGTCGGTCATATAGGACTGTACCGCGATCACACCACGCACAAGCCGGTGGTTTACTACTGCAAGCTCCCCCCCGACATAGACAAGCGAGAAGTCATTGTCTGCGACCCCATGCTCGCGACGGGCGGCAGCTCGTGCGACGCAATTTCGATGCTTAAAGAGAAGGGAGTCAGGGATATCCGTCTCCTCTGTCTCGTTTCTGCCCCCGAGGGCGTGAAAAAAGTGCAGGATGAGCATCCCGACGTCGATATCTTTACGGCGGCGCTCGACGAAAAACTCGACGAGAACTGTTACATCGTACCGGGACTCGGAGACGCGGGAGACCGGCTCTTCGGAACCAAATAATCATAAAAAACAGATTGTTATTGCCCGGATCACAGGATCCGGGCATGTTAAAATGCGTGGACGAAATGGACGAAACAGACGAAATTAAAGAAAAAAATGAAACCGCCCCGAAGGGGGTCGACCGCGACAGGGTGATCGTCAGGACGAGCTTTGTGGGGATAGGAACGAACATACTGCTCGCCGCAGTCAAGGCGGTGATCGGGCTGCTCGCAAATTCAATCGCCGTCGTGCTCGACGCCATTAACAATCTGAGCGACGTTGTCAGCTCGATAGTAACCATTATCGGAACGAAACTCGCGTCAAGGAAGCCTGACAAAAAGCATCCTCTCGGTCACGGAAGGATCGAATACCTCGCCGCCATGATCGTCGCTGCGATAGTGCTTTACGCCGGCGTTACCTCGCTTGTGGAATCGATCAAAAAGATCGTCAGCCCCTCGCTTCCGGATTACTCCCCGATTGCTCTTGTCATTATCGCCGTCGCGGTCGTCGCCAAGCTCCTGCTCGGAAGCTACGTCAGAAAAGTCGGGAAAAAAGTCAATTCCGGATCGCTTATCGCCTCGGGGACCGACGCGCTTTCCGACGCAGTCCTCTCGGCGTCCGTACTTGCCTCGGCTCTTGTCTTCGTCATTTTCCATATAAGTCTCGAGGCCTACGTCGGCGTGGTCATTTCACTGTTTATCATCAGAGCGGGTATCGGAATGCTGCTCGAAACGCTTAACGAGCTCCTCGGCAAACGCGTTGACAGGGAGTTCCTTGCTTCGATCCGCGAGACGATACTTAAGGATGACGCAGTCCGCGGCGTCTACGATCTTATACTGCACTCGTACGGACCCGACAGGTACATCGGCTCGGTCCACGTCGAGGTTCCTGATTTTATGACGGCCGATGAGATCGACGCCATGGAGCGCAGGATCGCCGACCGGGTATATCATGAGCACGGCGTTCTCCTCGGCGGAATAGGGATTTATTCGGTCAACACCAAAAATACCGAAATAAACGCGCTCCGCTCGGAAGTGCTGAATTACGTGACTTCATTTGACGGAGTTCTCCAGGTTCACGGTTTCTACGCAGACATGGAGAAAAAATCCGTTCATTTCGACGTTATCCTGGACTATTCCATCCCGGACAGGGACAGGATATACAGGGAAATCTGCAGCGGACTTGAAGAAAAATACCCCGATCTGAGTTTCCGTATAACGCAGGACATAGACATATAAAGGACGGCGTCCGTTTCGGACGCCGTCGGCTTTATATAATAAAATCTATCACGTGGCGGATCGCCTGATCCGCTGCCTTTTCCCTGATTTCGGCCCTCGTTCCGCTGAAATCGTGGCGGAACACCTCCGTTTTCCCGCCGAACGAAACTCCGATATAGACGAGACCGACCGGATCGGATGAGGGATTTCCTCCCGCGTATCCGGTCACCGATACCCCGATATCGCCGTAATCTGACGCGCATTCCGCCATTTCCCCTGCTACCTCGCGGGAGACCGCCGTGTGTTTTGAAATGGTCTCCGGCTCAACCCCGAGAAGACCGGATTTGATTTCGTTAGTATACGAAACGATCCCTCCGTTCACCGCACGCGATGCGCCGGGGACGTCAGTCAGTTTTTTTGCTATAAGACCTCCGGTGCAGGATTCCGCCGTGAACACAGTAAGTCCTTTTTCGGCAAGAAGCGAAACGAGCTCTTCCGCCGGATTATCTGATATTTGCTTTTTCATTACCTTCACATGTTGTTTTCAACGTATTCGACGAGATCGCTGACTGTAACGAGATCCTCGACGTCTTCATCGGGGATGGTGCATCCGAACCTGTCTTCGATCGCGAGCAGAAGATCGACGACGTCGAGCGAGTCCGCTCCGAGATCTCCCGACAGTTTGGAATGCTCGCTTATTTCAGCAGGATCGATCCCGAGCTGTTCCGAAAGAAGCTGAACGATATTTTCAAACATGTAATTTACCCCTGATCTTATCGTTATCCGCCGTATTCACGGCACGGACGATATTATACCACATTATCTTAAAATATCAAGTGAGCAATTACTTTTTTCATCGGCCGCATACCGGTCGGGACTTGAAAAATCACCGGGATTCAGTTATAATAATACGAGTTGTTAAACCGGAGGCGCAGCATGGCGGGAGACGAGAATAAAATTAAAACCGTCGCCGTCATGGGAACGACCGCGAGCGGGAAAAGCGGCCTGTCCGTCGAGCTTTCGCTCATTTTTAACGGCGAGGTGATCTCCTGTGATTCGGCACAGGTGTACCGCGGACCTGAGATCGCAACGGCGAAAATAACGAAAGAAGAGATGAAGGGCGTTCCTCATCATCTTATTGACTTTGCCGATCCGCTCTCGGTTTATTCATGCGCCGATTTCAGAAACGACGCGGGACGAGTTGCCGAAGAAATCGCCGGACGCGATCGGCTCCCGGTGCTTTGCGGCGGGACAGGTCTTTATCTCGACGCGCTTTTTCGCGCGGGAGAGATGTCGCCGGGGATCCCGGAAGGGATCAGAGAACGCCTGTCTCTCATGTCCCCCGACGAGCTTTGGGAAAAACTCGCCGAGGTAGACCCCATATCTGCCGAAGGTATCCACAGAAACAACGTTCGCAGGGTTATACGGGCTTTGGAGATCTTCGAAGGGACCGGAGTGACCAAGACGGAGTGGGATGCGCGTTCAAGAAAAGGGAACGACAGATATTCTCCGCTGATAATCATCCTTACGTACAGAGACCGCGGGGCGCTTTATGAGGCCGTAGACAGACGGGTCGACGGTATGGTCAAGGCCGGACTTTTTGAGGAACTGGAAGAATGGGACCTTCCACGCGACTGTCCCATGGCCGGGGTCATCGGATGCCGCGAGGGCTATCTCGTGATCGACGGAAAGATCCCGAAATCGGAGGGGATCGAACTGATCAAGAAAAACACCCGCAACTACGCGAAACGGCAGTTAACGTGGTTTTCGGAAAATCGTTATCCCGACGCTCTGCGCATTTACGCGGAAGACGGAAAAACGGGGCGGGAAAAGGCGGTTGAAGCCGTCCGCCGGCATCTCGGCGCCTGAGGATTGTAAATGGACTCATCATACATAAAAAACGTTCTTAAATATATTGCATCGGGCGTTCTTGCGGTCGTTATCATCGCATACATCCTGTACCATATCACGGGAGGATTTACGCCGGATATAGACACGGTCACGGCTTCCGAAGCGACGGCAGAGGAGACGCTGAGCTCGCGCGCCGTGATAATGAGAAACGAGCAGGTCATTTATTCAACTATTGACGGAAACGTCAACTATCTGAAAAACGACGGAGACAAGATCGCGGCTTGGGAAAAGGTCGCCGAGGTTTTTCCTTCCCAGAATTCATCGGAGCTGTTCAACGAAATCGTGGCCCTGAACAAAAGGATCGACCTTCTGAACAACAGCAATATGACTGAAACCGAGCGCCGGTCTGATACAGAGTCGATAGATAAGAGCATCTGGGCGGGGTATTACGATTTTCTGAAATACACGGCAGACGGAAACATGTCGGCGGCCGACGTTGCGAAGGACAGTCTCCTGATCAACTTAAATAAACGCAGGATTATTACGCGGAGCGTCCTGTCTTATTCCTCGCTCATCGGAGAGCTTACGGCAGAGCGCGACGCGCTTTACGCGAGGCTCTCGGACTCCGAAACGCAGATATACACCGGTTCCGCCGGATACTTTTATTCTTTTGTTGACGGATATGAGAACGTTTTTTCAAGCAGCAACATTTCGATGCTCACGTTTTCCGCCTTTATGGATAAAAAGGGAAGCGCTTCGGAAGATTTTTCGACGACCGGTTTCGGGTATCCCGTCGGGAAGGTCGTGACGGACTATCTGTGGTACGCCGCCTGTGAGATTGACAAGGCCGAGCTGCATTATTTTGAAACGGGACGTAACTATTCGGTCAAATTTCCGCAGAATAACGGAACGACGGTGAGCATGTATCTTTACCGCATTCTTTACGACGTTGACAGCGACGTCGCCGTTCTGATCCTGAGGGCGTCCGTGATCCCGCCGGATTTCAGTTTTTCAAGGGCACAGACCGTGCAGATAGTCAGAAAAAGCTACACGGGATTCAGGATACCTTCGTCCTCGGTTTATCTCCTCGATGGATATAACGTCGTTTATACGCTCAGAGGGACTAAAGTAGTGATGAAGAGGGTCGAGCCGCTATATGAATACGACGGCTATTTCATAGTGGCTGAACGAAAAACAACCTCCGGGGATCCCATTGTCTGGCTGAATAAAAACGATCTTGTAATTACGAGAGGAAAAAACCTGTATGACGGAAAAATCATCGGATAGGGTATTTGACAGAGAGCGGATAAAGGAAAATCTCCTCCGTATTCTTGAAACGGCCGGCAGGTACGGCGCGAAGGTCGTTGCCGCTACCAAGACCGTTCCGGCGGAAATAATCAACTTCGCATATGAAAACGGACTCTCATATATGGGTGAAAACAGGGTTCAGGAACTGGAGGAAAAACTTCCTTATCTGCGCTTTGACCCCATGCACATACACTTTATTGGCAGACTTCAGACAAACAAAGTCAGAAAGATAGTCGGCCGCACGGGTCTCATCCATTCTCTCGACAGCGTGGCTCTCGCGTCGGAGATCTCAAAGAGGTCGGAGGCCGCGGGAATTGTAACCCCGTGCCTTGTCGAGATAAACTCGGGTCTTGAGGAGGCTAAGGGAGGGGTACCCGCCGGGGAGGCGGAGAGGTTTATCGAATCCGCAGCGGCTTTTCCGGGGATCAGGGTGACCGGGCTGATGTCTATCGGCCCTTATGAGGAGCGCCGCGAAGACTATAAGCCTTATTTTGAAAAGGTCGCGTCAGTCTTTGAAAAACTGTCGCGGAGCGGTATGCTCGGGCAGGAGCCGCAGCTTTCAATGGGCATGTCTGACAACTATGATATCGCGCTGGATTACGGAGCGACGATGATCCGTCCCGGTACGGCGATATTCGGCAAACGATAATCATTCACTTAAAAATCCCGTCATCCGGACTACCCGGATGACGGGATTTTCGTTTATGGTGAATTATACTATCAAGTGCAACAGCAAAAAAAGAATTGAATATCATACGGATCTCTGGTAGAATAGAGTCACGACACACCAAGCTACAAAGGAGAGATCCGTATGAACTACACACATCTTACCATAGAAGAGAGGATTTGTCTACGGGAATATTACAAAAAAGGATATAGTTATCGTAAAAT
>JAFTDQ010000054.1 GCA_017454075.1 Clostridia bacterium | reverse complement strand
TGCGCTATTGTGTAATTTGCAGATATCTCGGGAAGCTCTTCGAAAAGCGACGGGTACGAGATTAATCCGTAAGCTTTGTTGAGTTCAAACGTTTCGGGGTCGTTTATATCGAGACCGGAAAAATCTTTGTCTTTTCCTTTTTCGGAGTATTCGGGGGAAACGTATGGAGCAGAAGTATATTCCGTTTCGCCGTCGGAAACCGAAAGAGACCAGGATATGACTTTACCGTCTTTTGAAACCGAAACAAGATCGCCATCGCCCGCGGATGCGGCAAAAGACGTGCCGAAGTCTCCGCTTTCGCTGACGATACGGGAAGTGTTCCCGTCAAAAGCAAGTCTGTTGTCGACTTCGAGCCATTTGCCGTCGCAGTCCTCATAGTGTACAGCGTCGGCGTACGATACCGCTATAAAGCTTCCGTCGTTCAGCAGAAAGTGCTTCTCATACTCTCCCCGTCCCGGCTCGTATTCCGCAGAGATGAGGACGGCCCGCGGAGGCTCGGCTTCCACGCTCGATACCGGCAGCGCGATCTGCGGCAGAGAAGCGAAAGCCATCGCCACGGCGAGAAGCAGAGACAGGATTTTTGCCTTTTGTGTTTCTCTTTTGGTTTTCATAAAAACCTCCTTATCAGGTATTATTATTTTAACACACCCAGAAGGGATATGTCAAGACAGATGAGTCCGGGGCGCGCTTTGCACACGCCTTTCACAGACCCTCTATTATATATAATGCACGAGAAGCCCAAAATCCGACAAGCGTTTTCAAAAGTTGTCATAAGTTAGAATAAATCAGTCACAAGCAAAGAGATTCCGGGCGGATATCCGTTCCAGAAACGTGTTTGTCCCGACGCGATCTCCGGCGCGGCGAGGGCGGCGCGGCGGCAAAAAGCGTGCCGACCCATTCCAGTCCGGTATTCCGAAGCTTCAGGGCAGGCACGCTCTATTCAGGTATTCAGTTTGCCGATATAATTATTTTTTGCCCGAAAGGAGCTTGTGGCATACCGCCGCAAGAGCGCCTCCGCAGAGAGGAGCGACGATGAAGACCCATACGTTCGCGAGCGCCTCGCCTCCCACGAAGAGCGCCGGCCCGAAGCTGCGCGCCGGATTGACCGACGTTCCGGTGAAATAAATACCGAAGATGTGAACGAGCGTCAGCGTGAGGCCGATGACTATCCCGGCGACCGCGCTGTTCTCCGTCTTTGACGTCACGCCGAGGATGGCGAGGACAAAGACGAACGTGAGAATTACCTCAACGAGAAGCGAGAGCCATACGTTTCCTTTGTAAAGACCGTTCTGCCCGAGCGACTCGTTGCTTCCGAGAAGAGCCCACAGTACGGCGGCGCCGGCCGTAGCGCCGGCAAACTGGGCTATCACGTAGCCGATAAAGTCAGCGACCGAAAGCTTTTTGCTGATAAGCATCGCGAGACTGACAGCCGGATTGATGTGGCATCCCGAGACGTTGCCGATGGAATACGCCATCGCGACTATGACAAGTCCGAATGCAAGCGCCGTCAGAAGATAGCCGGCGAAATTGGAGGTGGAGCACTGTGTGACTACCGCAGCTCCGCAGGCGAAAAGAACGAGCACGAAGGTGCCGATAAACTCCGCCAGATACTTTTTGAATGATTTCATACCATTCTCCTCTGTATTTTATTTGACGGCATAGAAGGCCGCCCGATGATATTATTGTATCACGGACGGCCGTATCTGTCAATTGTTTTTTTATTCCGCCTCGACAAATCCGACGGTGTCGAAAGAGCCGGAATTTGTATTTGTGTAAACGATATAGAGCGTATGAACCCCGGCGGGTATCGCACAGGCGGCGCGGAAAGATTTTGCGTGAGAAATATCCCAGCCGCCGGTGTACTTGATTTCATACGTTGAGACCGGCTCCCCCTCAGTGAGACTGTCTATCCTCACCTCAAGGGTCGTCGTCGAATAATTCTTGTCTCCGTTCGAAAAATCGATTATCATCTCGGAAGCCCCCCTGCTTCCGAAATCGACGTTTTCAAAAACGACGGCGTCGCCGAGGGAAGCGTAACCGGCTCCGCAGCCCTCGACGTACTGAATCGGATTCCCCGAGCCCCCGCCCGTTTCGTTCGTCGATTCGTCGTCTATGAACTTTGCGGAGTCGACGTAAAGTTTCAGGTACGGCGCTTTCGGTGCCTCGGTGACCGGTTCGGTCTCTTCTTCGGCGGTTGTGACCGGAACGCCGGACGTTTCGGCGGGGACGGCCTTTTTCGTCCCCGATTCGGGCTTTGCCGTGCCTGACGGCGTCCGGGGCCCCGCGGAGCAGGCGCAGAGAAGCGCCGCGGCGACAAGCGCGATAATAACGCGGACTGCTTTTTTCATTGTTTCGATTTCCTCGCTGAATTAAAACCCTGTGGGACCGGCCGCCTCCGTGGCCGGTCCCGCTCCCGCAGCGCTTTTTATCCGTTTGTGACCATCTTTTCGATGTTCTCGAGCGTCGAGTCGATCGTCGACTCGAGGTCTGTCTTTATTCCTTCAAGAATGGAGGAGAAGCCCGAAACGAGGGGATGGAACACCTTTGCGTTCACGGCGAGGCGAGCGCCCTTCGCGAAAAGGTTGTTCGCGAGGTCATAATCAACCGTGTCGAACATGAGCTGGATCATCTCGGCGTCGTTTCCGTCGGCCATTCTCGTTTTCAGATACGTCTGAACGTACTCTTTCACGACCGTATCGCGGGAGAGATACGACATATATTCAAGCAGCGTGGAGACGTCCTCGCGGCGGTCCTTCTCTATCGTCGCCGGAATGACCATGACGTTTCCGCCTATCGAAACCGAATGATAATTCTCCTGCTGCTCGTCGTAAAGGGGCGCGGGCATATAACCGGTCTCGAAATCATAATCCGGCGTGCTCCCGATGCCGCTCAGGATGCAGGCGTAGAAAAGCGTGTTGCCCTTTGCATACGTGCTGAGATACAGCGCGTCGTTCGGATTCGGAGCGTTTCTGAAATATCCGCCGTCGCCCGTGTTTATCTCAACTATCCGCTGAAGGATATCCATCTGATTTCTGCCGTCGAGGGCGAAATACGGGTCGCCGTTTTTGTCGCTCTGAATTATCTTCGTCCCCGAACCGTTGAGCAGGAGCGAGAAGAGGACCTTCGACGTTGCGACGATGCCGTGTCCGTCATCGTCCGTTATCTCGTTGATGTCTCCGTCGAGATTGCGGTTGAATGGCTTTGCGATCTCATAAAGTCTTTCGATTGTCCAGGTGCGGTTTCTCACCTGTTCGTAAAGATTGTATCCCGTGTCGACGTCGTCATACAGGTCTTTGTTGTAAATGAAGCAGTAGATCTTGTTGTAATGCGAGAGACTGAAATCCCCCGTCGCCGCGAACTGGATCCCCCTGATATTGAAGGTCCTGTTGCCCTGGACGTTCCACCACGGGGCGGTAAGATCGACGTTCGGGAGCACGTCCCATCCGAGGATGCTCGTCAGGACGTTGCCTATCCACTCCTCGTAGCACATTGAAAGGTCAAAGCTCGAGTCACCCGCTCCGACAAGAGTCGTGAGCGTTGTACTCGGAACGGCGACGCCCTCTACGCTTATCGTACATTTGTATTCGTCTTCTATCTTGCGGTTGCGTCTGTAGATCGCCTCGTCGACGCGGGAGAGCTCTTCGTCGTATTCGACGTCGAGCGTCGCCTTCGAATATCCCGAGCCCTCCGCATAATTGAGGATACTGAGAGTGAAGCCGTCCTCATTGAGCTTTTCGGGTATATCGGGTCTGAGTTTTTCATCCGACCCCCGCGCCGTCGTTTCATCACCGCCGCCTGTTGCGACGGGGCCCTTTCCGGGATCTGAGCACGCAGCGGCCGTAAATATCATTATGACGGCCGCGAGAAGGCAGATCATCCTCAGGAAGTTCTTTTTCATATTTTCCTCCTTAAACGGTTTTGCCGATCGGTTTTACCGGGTTCAGTGTTACTTGCTGTTTCAAGCGTCTTTTGTCATATCCAAAAGAGCGGCGGGAGTCTCCCACCGCTCGTATTGTATCACTTTTAAGTCGCTCAGTCAACCGCTCTGAAAAGGGACTTTATACTAATTTGTTGCAAAAGTTCCTACTGCTTCAAAGAACGTCAAGAGCAAAAAGTCTGAACTCGGGACAGCCCCACGTCGTTCTCGGAACGAACGCGATCTTTTTTACCTTCCTTCCGATATCATGGAAGACGAGACGCCGCCTGTTGTCGGTCACGGCGGCCGCCGTGAAGCCCTCGCCGTCAGTGCCCTCGCAGATCACGTCGTAATCGCTCACGAGCGTTTTCGGGAGTTTGTATTTATCCTCGTGAAGGGGATAATTGCTCGGCATATTGTGATACGCCCGGGTGAGTTCGCTGTCAAAGACAAGTCTTATCCTGTCAACGTACTCGGGTGAGTCGTATTCGAACACGACTCTGCCGCCCGAGCGTCCTTCCCAGTAGTTCTTTTCGTCACCGAAGGATCTGTCAACTCCGTTTCTGACGATTTCGGCGTTTGTCCGCGCGAGGCGGGTCAGTTCGGTGATCTCCCTTTCGTGGTAGGGTATATACACGTCGTCGAGCATGAGCTCCCGGCGGAGCTCCCCGACGTCGATATCGCGGAAGCCCTTCCCTTCCTTCACGGCAAGGGATATCCCCGTACCGAGCGCCTGACCGCAGAGGCAGCAGGTCGCCATGACCCTCGAGCTGCTCATTGCGGTATGCGTGACGCTGATGTTGCGCCCTGCGAAGCCGAGATTTTCGATATTTTTCGAATAGAGCGCCCTCCACGGGATCCCCCACGGGGTCGGCGCCGGATGATGTATCGTCGGATATCCGCCGCGGTACCAGAAGCCCTCCGGAAAATGGTCGTCCATCGTCCACCCGCCGTAGGCGACTATATCGTCGAAACGGCCGCCGGAACTGACGTCGTTCTGATTAACGATGTAATCCCCGACGTAGCGCCTGCTTTCGCGCTTTCCCGGAAGAAATCCGATCCAGTCAAGCACCCAGTTGTCGGCGCCGTGATCTCCGTAATTTTTCACGTGATCCCACACGCCGTAGGATATTTTCAGGAGCTCGTGACGGAGGTCGTCGGTATCGTGGATGCTGTCTTTGTCGCCGCCGATCTCTATCCACCAGTAGTTTGTGCCGATCTCATGCTCCCTCAGCGGGATATCGTCGTCCGATGTAAACTTATACGCCCATTCAGGCGGGATGAACTTCTGCTTTCTGTCTGTCTCGCGGATCTGAAACATACAGGAGAGCCCCATCGTCTTGCTGTCGGCCTCTTCGGGAGCGATGGACTCTCCGAATTCGGCGCGCGCTTCCCTTCCGAGGCGGAACTCGGCGCCGGTCAGCGGCGCGAGCACCGAATCTCCGGAGCAGTCGGCGAAAAACCTCGCCGATACGGTATGATACGTTTCGGACGTCATCTGCCATCCGCGTACCGAGACGATCCTCTTCCCGTCCATGGCCACGCTCTGACACGTCGTGTTGAGCAGCAGCGTTATATTCGGCTCGAGGAACGCCTTCTCGTAAATCACGGTGTCCCAGACCTGATAGCATCTGTTGTCGTTCCGGTAAAAGTTTTCGAGCTCGAGCTCTTCGAGGATCCCCGTCTCTTTCAGTTCTCTGTTTCGGGAACCGCATCCGCAGATCCACATCCTGACCTCGCTCGAGGCGTTTCCGCCGAGCATCGGCCGGTCCTGCATGAGCACGACTTTCAGTCCGTGCCGGGCGGCGGCGATAGCGGCGCAGGTGCCGGAAAGCCCTCCGCCGACGACGCACAGATCAGCGCTGTGACTCAGTTCTCTCATCGGATCTCTCCTCTTCGGGCGGGAAAAGCCAGCATCCGTTTCTGCGGAACTGCCGGATCTTTTCGTCAATCGTTCCGACGTCGACGCGGAATTTGTCGGCGAGGCATTTTTTGCAGTAATACTCCTGCTCGCACATGCCGACGAGCTTCCGCGTGACGGCGATCTCGTCGTTGCTCAGTTTTGCGCGGCAGACTTTGCAGTCCGCCATATCAGTCCTTTACGACCTTGCAGCGGTAAAGCTTGCACTGATGAGCCGGGAGACCCCAGAGGATAAACTGTCCGTCGCGGGTCCTCGTCTCCTCACCGGTCCAGAGTTCTTTCATCTCGAGATGAACGCCGCATATGCGGTCGAGCCCGATGCTCCTCTGCTGGAACACCATGTTCGAGGCGCCGTCCGAGAGATTGAACATACCGATTGCGATGTCGCCGCCCTCGAGAAGTTTTGCCATGCAGAAAATATCGTCGTTAGCCCAGAACGCCTCCTGCCCGTGTCCGCCCATATAGAACGGCTGGCGGGCGGCGGGATCCTGGTCTATCGCGATCACGTCTTTGTTCGTAAGGAGCTTTTTGACGTCCGTGCTCATTTTGCGCAGGTCGCATCCGATCATGAGAGGCGAGCCGTAGAGCGCCCATGCCGAGAAGTGCGTGCGGTACTCTTCGGGAGTGCAGCCGCCCTGAGCTACGTTGCCCTTGCCGCCCATACCGACGACGAGCATGTCGAGATCGCTGAAGCACCCCGTCGCGCTCTTCGAGGTTATATCCTTCTGGAGCTTGAGGTTGACCTTGACGCTCTCCCAGGAATCCATAACGTCGCCGGTCGAGCGCCAGATGTGCGCGCCGGTCGTCTTTATCCATTCGGGAGTGTTTTCCGCTCCCCACGAGCAGGCGGAGAAGAGTATGTCTCTGCCGCAGTTCGCGAGGGCTATGCCCATACGTCTGTAAAGCTGGTCTCCCTGCGTTCCGACCGGCTTGAAGCAATAATCGTATTTAAGGTAGTCAATGCCCCATGACGCGAACGTCTCGGCGTCGATGAACTCGTAATCAAAGCTCCCGGGATAGCTCGCGCAGGTCATCGAGCCGGCGCACGAATATATTCCGAATTTGAGTCCCTTAGAATGAACGTAGTCGGCAACGGCCTTCATTCCGCTCGGAAACTTTTCGGGATCCGGGACCATTCTCCCGTTTTCGTCGCGGTTCCTGAGCGCCCAGCAGTCGTCGATGACGAGATATTCGTATCCCGCGCGTCTGAGACCGAGCGAGACCATTTTGTCGGCCGATTCCTTTACGACCTTTTCGTTGATGTCGGGCCCGAATGTGTTCCAAGAGTTCCAGCCCATGGGCGGACGGTTAATAATCATCTTTTTCTCCTTGTAAACGGCCGCCGGTCCGGCCGGCCTTTTTTCTCCCGATATTTTACCAAATAAAACCTTTTCAGTCAATACCCGGAACAACAATAGTTGATAATCAGGAAAGCACCGCGGGGCAATCGCCCCGCGGCGCAAAAACGATATGTCAGATTATCGGCTGTCTACCCTTTTTTTCTTATCGCGCTGACGACGAGAAAGACGAGGCGCGCCGCTGAGTCCGCCGCCATTACGCACCCCGAGGCGAGCGAAAACGCCGGAACGACAGAGCGCGGTATCACAAGATAGCTCACTCCGATAATACCGTAAAGAACGGCCTCGACTATCCCGAGAACGCGATAGAATCCGTGTTCGTTTTTTGCCGTATCACCGGAAAGATAAGCGTCGATCAGGAATGCAAGGCCGAAAATCACGCTTCCTAGCAGGAACATGGCGTTTTCTTTGAAGATCACGACGGGTATCAGGGCAATGAGCACTATCGTTATGTATATTCTTTCTCTCAGCCCGTCAAGCCGGAATCTGTTTTTTATCATCGCCCGGAGAGTTATGAAAAGCTGAAACAGCGCGGCCGCCGAAAGCAGAACGACCGAGAGCGCCTCGAGAATGCTGTTTGCGGTCAGCAGAAGTATGAGGCCGCCCAGTCCGTACAGAACGGCGATGAATATCTTCGATCTGAAAAGCCGGTCGATGCCCTTCCCGGCCCTGTCGGCTTTTTCCCCGCTGAGCGTATCGTCGAAAAGCGCCCGCTTCGGGAGTTCGATGAGATTTTTCCGGGTGACCTCGCTCGTCTTTGAAAGACCGATTATGGTCTTTACGAGCGCGTCGGAGTTCATCTCGGAAAGATCCGTCACGCCGTCGGCGCCGAGAGTGTCGAAAAGCTCGTTCACGACGGTCGGCCGGTCCTTCATCGAAACACCGCCGATCCAATCGTTCACAAGACGGCTCAGCCCGACGCTTCTCTGAGAGACGGATCCCGTCAGGGCGAGCTCTCCCCCCTCGACGAGCCAGGACGCGAGGGAATGTTGTTCAAGCCCCGAGCGATAACTCTTTATGATCCTTGTATCGGTCATCTGCGGCTCAAAGAGCTTGCCGATGAGATCGAACTCGGGTATGATCCGCGTTGTAACCGGATCGATCCTCCGGAGTATCCCTGTATCTAGCACCTCGGGACAGAAGCCCGGTCCGTCGAGGGAATAGACCCGTTTCACGCCTCTCAGCGCCCGGCCGGAGAGCATTCCGGCAGCGTAGAGCGCGAGATTGCCGCCCTTTGAATGACCGGCGACGTAAAAATCCCTCCCGCCGCAGTCGTCGAAGGCGCGCTCGGCGTATTCCGCCGCGGAATCCTGCGCCTCTGTCCTCGTGAACGAGATCATGAAGTTTTCGCGCCATCCGGCGAGCGAGCTGTCCGTTCCCCTGAAAGCGACGAAACGGAAGATCGCGTTTTCAAACGTCACGGCAAAAAACTGATACGGCGGGTCGGCCCGCAGTCCGTTCACGCACCGGGTCATGTTCAGCCCGCCGAAGCGGACCGAGCGCACCGCCTTTTCAAATATCTCGGTGTTCCCCATGTCGCCGCCGGTTATCATGAGCTTCGCGCCGCCGTTTTCGATAAGTTTCACGCAGTCCGATACCGGGACGGTCTCACGTCCGTCATCAAAAAGCGGCGTAACGTCGAAATATGAGATCACGCAGAGCACGAGCGCGTCTGCGTCGCGAAACGGACAGGCGTCGAAATCAAGCCCGCCCATCCAGTCGATATATCCCGCAAGTGTTTCGGTCATTTTTACCTCCGGAAGCGCCGCTCCGCAGCGCGTTATTATTATACATAATCCTGTCCGGTATGTCAAACTTGTTGACACTTCGACCCCGATATGCTATAATATCAGAAGATAATAACGGCCGGACCCGGCAATAACAGGAGAATAAAAATGGATTTCTGGGAGAACTTTACCAAAACTATTTCACAGGCGACCGATCACACCGTAAAGAGCACCGAAAAGCTCGCGACAGTCGCAAAACTGAAATACAGGATCTCGACTTTCAAAAGCAAACTTGACGATTATTTCAGAACGCTCGGCGAGATGAAATATTCCGAGATGAGCGGCGACGAAGTCGGCGAGGAAGAATACGGCATGATCTTCGACGAGATCGTTCTTCTCGAAAAGAAGATCTCCGTGCTTGAAAAACGCGTCGCTTCGCTCAACGACTACGTCGAATGCCCCCAGTGCGGATACAAGGTCCGCCGCGGCGTCGCCGTTTGTCCCTACTGCGAATTCGTAATAGACGAGGAAGCCTTCGAGGCAGAGAAAAAAGCGGCTGAGGAAGCCGCGAAAAAGGCGGCAGAGGAAGCCGCAGAGGCTGCGGCCGCCGCTGTCGAAGACGTTACGGACGAAATCGCCGGGGCAGTCGAAGACCTCTCTGAAAAAGCCGAAGAATAAGCCGTGATCTCCGTATCCTGCGACGGCATATCGCTGTCATTCGGCCCGGACGACGTGCTGAAGGACGTCAGCTTTGCCCTCAACGAAGGTGAAAAGCTCGGCGTTGTGGGAGTCAACGGAGCCGGAAAGTCAACGCTGCTCGGGATAATCGCCGGGACCGTCACCGATCACGGCGGCAGCGTATCGGTATCAAAGGATATGACCGTGGGTCTGCTCTCGCAAACCGCCCTCCCGAACGGGGACAGGACGGTGCTTGAGGAGGCCTTTTCGGCGTTCGGAGAACTTGTAAAGCGCGAAAAAGAGCTCGAAGAGCTTAAAAAGCTTGCGGAGAGCGACGAAAAAGCCGCCGTCAGATTTGCCGCCGAACACGAAAAATTCGTCGCGGACGGCGGGTACGCCTTCAGAAACAGGGCAAAGGGAATACTCCGCGGGCTCGGTCTCCCGGACGAGACCTGGGACTGCCCGGTCTCGGTACTGAGCGGCGGTCAGAAGACGCGGCTCGCCCTCTCCTGCCTGCTTATGAGAGACGACGACGTGCTCCTTCTCGACGAGCCGACGAACCATCTCGACACCGATGCGCTCTTCTGGCTAGAAGATATGCTCAGGCGATCGAAAAAAACCGTTATCGCCGTCTCGCACGACAGATATTTTCTCGATTCGGTGTGCGGAAAGATACTTGAGATCGAGCACGGCCGCGGCAGGGTCTACGCAGGAGGGTACACGAAGTATCTTGAAAAGAAAAAGACCGACCGCGAGATAGCTCAGAGGCATTACGACAACCAGCAGAAGGAGATCAGACGGCAGCAGGAATATATAGAGCAGCAGCGCCGCTGGAACAGAGAACGCAACATAATAGCCGCCGAAAGCAGGCAGAAGCTTCTCGACAAAATGGTGCTTGAGGAAAAGCCCGAGTCGCTCCCCGCCGCCGTGCGGATGTCCTTCGGCGTTTCTGTAAGGAGTGGAGAGGACGTCCTCGTCGCCGAAAAGCTTGAAAAGACGTTCCCGGGAAGGAAAAAGCCGCTCTTTTCGGATCTGAGTTTCAGGATAAAGCTCGGAGACCGTCTCTTTTTCACGGGAGAAAACGGATGTGGGAAATCCACTCTGCTCCGCATAATCGCCGGAAAGATCCCGGCCGATCGCGGATACACGGTGAGGGGCACTAACGTAAGCATCGGATATTACGATCAGGAAAACCGGGGATTCGTCCCCGACGAGACCGTCCTCGGCACGGTATGGTCTCAGTTTCCGAAAATGACCGAGACTGAGGTGCGCTCGGCGCTCGCCCTGTTCCTTTTCAGGGGAGACGACGTCTTCAAAAACGTCGGCGTGCTGTCGGGAGGCGAAAAATCGCGTCTCACGCTTCTTGTTCTGATGATGAGAAAAAGCAATCTTCTCATCCTCGACGAGCCGACGAACAATCTCGATATCCCGTCGAGGGAGGCGCTCGAGGACGCGCTCGAAAACTTTGACGGAACGCTCATCGCCGTATCTCACGACAGATATTTTCTCAAAAAGCTGTCGACACGGATAATTTATTTCGGAAAATCGGACGGGCGGGCGGATTTTTGCCCGGTCGAGACCGACGGTTTCGACGGGTATCTCTCCGAGATGGAAAAAAAGTCCGGCGCGAAAGACGCGCAGGTCCCCGCCCCTTCCGCTGAAAAAGAGCGCTGGCAGAACGCTAAGCGCGACCGCTCTGAGATGAGAAAAAAAGAGCGCCGCCTCGCGACGGCCGCCGGACGGGCGGCTGAGATAGAGAAAAGGATAACCGAAATAAACGGGGAAATGAGCGGTCCCGCGGCGTTTGATCATCTGAGACTCACAGAGCTGTCGGAAGAACTGGAATCGCTCGAGTCGGAGCTGCTCGAACAATATGAGATCCTTGACGGAAACGACGGTTTCTGACGGAGGGAACATGGCAGGAATAAAATACTATCTGAGACGGCTTACACATCTGAATCAGAGCAAAATGAAGAAGACCTTCTCCCGCATACGTGAAAAAAGCGGAAAGAGAGCCGTCCCGCTCGCTTTCGACATGCTCTGGTGCGCCCTGAGATACGGCTGCGGATATACGGACTACGAGTTTTCCGAATGGTGGACGCTTGACGGAAAACAGAGAAAGACCTATCTCACGCGCGGGATAAACGATTCTCTCGTAAAAAAGCTGAACGATCAGTCGCTCAATCATCTTCTTGAAAACAAGGACGAGACTTTTTCGTTATTCCCGGAATATATGAAGCGCGGACATATGCTCGTCACGCGCGAAAACAAAGCGGATTTCATAAAATACGCGTCGGAGCACGCCGATTTCATAGTCAAGCCGCGCGACGATACATGCGGTCACGGAGTGCGCCGCCTCGCTCCCGCGGATTATGAAAGCGCGGATCTTCTTTACGAAGACGTGATAAAGGACGGCGACGCCCTCGTCGAGGACAGGATAATCCAGCATCACGAGATGTCCCGCCTCTGCCCCGATTCGGTAAACACCGTGCGGCTCGTTACCGTGATATCGGACCTCGGGGTCCCCTCGGTGCTCTACGCCGCCGTAAGGATCGGCCGGGGCGGATCGGTGGTCGACAATCTCACGGCCGGAGGACTCACGGCGCCGATCGACGTCGAAACCGGCAAAATAAACGGATTCGCCTACGGGCGCGACTGCTCGGTTCATACCGAGCATCCCGACACGGGGCTCACGTTCCTCGGCTTTGAGATCCCGTTCTGGGAAAAAGTCAAAGAAGCGGTCCTGGGATCGGCGAAAAAGATCCCGGGCCTCCGATACGTCGGCTGGGACGTAGCGGTGACCGGGGACGGGCCGACCTTCGTCGAGGTCAACGAGCATCCGGGATACGGCTTCGTTCAGTTCCCGGCAAACACCCCGGGAAAGACCGGAGTGCTCCCCGATTTCAGAAAAGCAATGAAAGAATGACAGTAAAATGAAATTTTTTTCATCTACCGGCAGAGAACGGCCCGTCAGATGTTCCGATGAAACGAGGCGCTTTGCCTTCGAATCCCTGAATCACAGATACGGTTCTCTGACAAGAGAGACCCCCGCCGTTTCCCTGACCGGCGACTATCCCGATCCCATTGACAGATATGACCGGGCGATCCGGGAGATCTGCGAAAACGCCCCCCTCAGGATATGCGACGGGGAACTGATAAGCGGAGCGGCGACCCTCGGGGCGGCGATAGATCACGTCGTCCCATGCCTTTACCGCGGAGAGCCGGTCTTTTCGAGCGTAAGCCACCTTACCGTCGATTTTTTCACCCCGGTTTTGCTGGGGATCGATCACATAAGAAAAAAGGCCGAAGAGGCGTATGAGAAGCACCGCGGGACCGGGCGCGAAAAGTTTGCGAAAAGCTGTCTCAGCGTACTCGACAGCTTTGAAATATGGCACCGCAGATATCTCGACAAACTGAGCGAAAAGCCGGAATACTCCCGTAATCTTGAGATTTTGAATAAAGTCCCGATGAGACCGGCAGAAAGCTTCAGGGAAGCCGTTCAGTCGCTCTGGTTCTGCTTCGCATTTCTGCGGCTTTGCGGAAACTGGCCGGGTATCGGGAGAATCGACGCTCTTCTCG
>JAFTDQ010000053.1 GCA_017454075.1 Clostridia bacterium | reverse complement strand
TCGACAACAGACTTGCTTTTGACGGGAACACTTCCCGTATCGTCAGCGAAAGCGGAGACTTCGGCACGTCTTTTGCCGCGTCCGCGGGCGATGGCGATCTTGTTTCGATTTCAAAAGACGGTAAAGTCATATCCTGGTCTCTTTCGGTCTCCGACGGCGAAACGAAATATGATCTGTCCTCTCAATCTGCTCCCGAATATACGGAAAAAGGAAAAGACAAAGATTTTTCCGGTCTCGATATAAACGACCCCGAAACGTTTGAACTCGACAAAGCTTACGGATTTATCTCGTACCCGTCGCTTTTCGAAGAGCTTCCCGAGATATCTGCAAATTACACAATAGCGCAGAATAGAGTCGAGGAAGACGTGTATATAAACTCCCCGACCTCGGCAAAGAGTTTTTCGATGAACCTCAGAGCCGAAGGGCTTTCCGCCGTTCTGAATGAAGACAATTCCGTCTCGCTTACCGACGAAAGCGGAGAGCAGTTCCGCATCGGTTCCCCGTATATGGAGGACGCGAAGGGAGAAACGCTTTATGACATAGCCGTTTCTGTAAGTGAAATTGAAGGTGTCATTGTCATAACCTACACTCCAGACGAAGAATGGCTCTCGGACGAAAGCAGAGCATATCCGATCCTTCTCGACCCGTCCGTCACGACGAAAGAGTATGCCTCCAATATCGTCGATACCTACGTAACCCAGAACAGCACGACGGACAACTCGGCGAAGAAGACGCTTTACTACGGGATATACAACAGCAAGATAAACCGCATATATATCCGCGTGAACAATCTGCCGAATATCGACCCGACGATGCCCGTCACCGGCGCGACTCTCAAAATGACGTTCATGTCCGGGACGACCACAGGTAAGACGGCGAATATATACAAGCCGCTGTCGTCGTGGGCTCCTTCAACGATCACATACGCAAACCAGCCGGGCTATAATAACGCAAGTCCTCTCGCGTCCGTTCCCTACAATTCCTCACAGAGTTATATGAACTTCGACGTTTCCAGCGACGTCATATCTCTGTATCTGCCCGGGAGCTCGTCGAACAACTACGGATATATGATCCGCTACGCAGACGAAACGAACGTCAACCCGGACTACAACGTTTTCTGCTCCATCGACAACAATACGGCGTCAAAACGTCCCGTGATGACCGTCACGTATGGATATTCTCTGCCGTCGTCGCTTTCAACCGGGAGCGTTTACGCTTTCAGAAACGTCGGCAGTCAGTCGTTCATGAACGTACACAATGGTACGAACGCTAACGACACGAACGTTTACCAGAAATCGGTTTCGGTGAACAGCCTGACGAACGCTCAGAAGTTCAAGCTCGATTACGTTTCATCAACGGGCGGATACTATCTGCGCGCCATGTGCTCATCTAACGGCACGAATAGAGTTCTTGACGTTTACAAGCTGAACGGATACGTTTCCGACACGAGCAACGTTCAGATATACAATCCGACGGACAGCCTCGCCCAGCACTGGTTCATAATCGGACTCGGTTTGTATCAGTTCAAGATAGTACCGAGAACGGATATGTCGCTCGCCCTCACCGCGTACGGCGACAGCGACGGCACGTCTTCCGGGACGACCTCAACGTCCGCCGGAAACATATTCCTATCCACCTACACCGGAAGCAGCTACCAGAAGTGGTATATTTATGATTCAAGCCTGAATCAGTGCGAATCGGAAGAACCCGGGCTTGCCAACGGATTGCCGGGCACGATATCGACCGGCACGGTTACGATCGGCGAAGGGATAACCTATCAGCTGAATATTCAGGACCTTGCCGCCGGCGAAACGGTCGCGTGGTATTCTTTTAATACCAGCGTTGCCACGGTAAGCAGCTCGGGGCTTGTTACCGCCGTGAGAGCCGGGTCCGCAAGGGTGCGCGCGATCGTCGCCGACGCGCTCGGTCAGACTAAAACATCGTATTGTACCGTCAATGTCATTATAGACAACGGCATATATACGATAAAAAACGCCGGAGCGCAGAAGTATCTCGGCACCGACGGGTGTATTTTATCTGGCACTCCCGTAACGGCAGATGACTTTATTCAGTCGGCATCCGGGTTGTACGCTCAATCCGTTCAGCAATGGAAGATCCAGCATATAAGCGGCATAAATTACGTCATACGCCCCTATTACAAATCCGACATGGGCATGGCTCATGAAGGAACGTCCGTCAAACTTGGAAACGCCGGTCCGGCGACGCCCGACGTGAACTCCGATTATTCCTGGCAGATAAAGTGGGACGGAAACGGATACAAAATAACGTACGATGACTACGCGCTGACGTATTATGCCGGCAGTTTATATAATCAGTCTCCTATACCGAACGCGGACGTTGCCAGATGGACGTTAAACAAGATGACGACCGTTGCGCACGGGGTAGCGCTCTACAACAGATCGACGGGGTATTCGACAACGGACACCGAGAGATCGGTCGTCGTTGGGCAAAGCCGGACAATGGCTGATCTCGGATATGCGGTCGCCGTGTGGGTCGATGATTACAATAACCAGAACGTGACCTGGTCGTCGTCCAACACGTCGGTGGCAACGGTGGACTCAGACGGCAAAGTAACGGGCGTCTCTGTCGGAACGGCAACCATTACCGCAACAAGATATATGCATAACGTCAGTTACACCGCCCAGTATACTCTTCACGTCGTTCCGTTCGAGGAAGGAACTTTTTTCCTGAAAAACAGGCAATCCTCGAGATACGCAGACATTGAAGACCGAGTTATGGCAGCCGGGACAAATCTCAATCAGTGGGATTTCCACGGCGAGGAAACTGAGCGCTGGATATTCGAACTGCTTGAAACCGGATACTACGTGATCCATTCCGCCAATTCATCCGGAACGACGTATTACCTCGGAGTCGACAGCGACAGCACTTCATCGGGGGCTGACATTGTTCTGCGCATGGGAAGCATTACGAACAGTATGAAATGGAAGATAGAACCCACATCCTCCGGTGCGTTCAAATTTGTCCCGAAATCTGCGTCGTCGATGGCTCTTGCCGTGAAACCGAATTTGCTCGGTCTCTTTCCGAACGGTTGTATCCTTGTTCAGGAAACGTACTCCAATGATTCCAATTACAGGGATGAGTGGGATTGTATCCGATTGCTACCAACAAACGGATATGAAATTGCATACAATTCGAACGATTGGTCCGGAATACCATCATCAAATAATAACTGTTATGCATACGCAATTAATAATCAGGTATATGAGCCTACTGGGAACGTCATTTGGTATAAACAACAGCCAGGACAATACTATAACATACATCGAGGAACTGGTAGCGCAATCCCAGAAGGATATCAATCACCGGCAAGCATAATAGTATCATCGGTATTGCAAGATTTCAATAAGTACAACTCTGTAAATGACGCTTCTGTTTCTTTTACCCCCATTGGAAGATACGAAATATGTCCTGCAGGAACATACAAGGTGGCCCTCGTAGTCTCAGATGTCGATTACCACTGGTATCGACAAGATGCAGATGGATTGTGGTCTCACAAACAGGGAACAACGCCCGTTAAAAGGACTGATAATTCAGGCAACTTGATTATTGATCCTCAACTCGCCAACAGGGGAGATTATACCACTTTTGTTGGCTATTACGCTGTATGTCCTTGGAACAACTTATATGTTTCGTCAAAATCAGAAAGTCTTATTGATGAAAAAAGTATGCAAACATGCATTGCCATTGACGATAGTTTGGTTTCATTGATTAAAGTTGGGATGCCTTATGAGTCTGTGGTAAACATTATTGGTTCAAGTGGTTATGATGTTGGAAGCGGTACAGTTATTCAGCAGTATATGTCAAATGAAAACATGTATACGTTTTTATATACACGCTCTGAAGGAGAGTTTACTGTCTCAGCCATTATTAAAGAAGGGATTTCGAAATGAAAAAGTCTGTACTATTTGTCTTTATTTCTGTTGCGGTTTGCGTGCTTGGAGGATTGATAATGCTCGTTTGTTATATGACCGGTTCTTTCAATAAAAACGAACCGGAAACTTGGTTTGAGCCAGCGCACAACGGAGGTGTGTCGGACGAAAAAATACAACAGATAAAGAACGGAATGACGCTTGAAGAAATTGTTGAAATTATCGGGAAGCCTCAGCGTGACGTTGGGTCAGGTGTACTGATTGCTGAATGGGATCTGAAGTCCGGAAGTAAACTGCGTGTTGCGATGAACCCAGCCGAAAACGAAGAGAACTTTACAGGCGAAATGATTTCATGGGTAGCATTCAATATTGAAACCGTTGATTAAACTTCACGACAGAGGAAACAATACGGTAATGCAACCTGTTTATATTTTTACTTGCCAAGACAGTAACGGTGAACTTATATACATAACCGTTCAGGCAAACCGGGTGTAAAAGGCTTTCATCAACTCAAAAGGACGGGGTTTTCCCGTCCTTTGATTTTCCCGTTATTCGATTATCCCGCCGGCGAGAACAACGTCGCCGTCGTACAGAACGACGGACTGTCCCGGGGTGATCGCTCTCTGCGGCTCGTCAAAGACGAACTTTAAACGTCGCCCGCCGAGGGGATACGCCGTCCCGGGCCGGTCTTTCTGCCGGTAACGGGCTTTGGCGGAACATCTGAACGGCTCGGTCTCCCCGGGCACCGAGACCCAGTTCACGTCGCGCGCGGTGAGCGTGTCCGAGAACAGAAGTTTCTCGTCCCCAACCGTGACGGTGTTTTTCGTCATATCCTTTGCGCAGACGTAGACCGGTCTGCCAAGCGCGAGCCGGAGACCCTTTCGCTGTCCTATCGTATATCTCACGGCGCCTTCGTGCCGCCCCACGACCCGCCCGTCGGCGTCGAGGTATTCGCCCGGGGGATATTTTTTACCGGTATACGATTCGAGGAAAGCTCCGTAGTCCCCTCCGGGGACGAAGCATATATCCTGGCTGTCCGGTTTGTTCGAGTTCACGAAACCGTGTTCCGAGGCGAGCCGCCGGACGCTTTCTTTTGTGAGGTCCCCGAGCGGGAACATGACGTGCGCGAGCTGCTCCTGAGTGAGACCGTAGAGGACGTAGCTCTGATCCTTGCCGGGGTCGAGCGCTTTTTTCAGCACGTAGCGGCCGTCTTCACGGCGCGCGATCCTCGCGTAATGCCCCGTGACGAGATAATCGAATCCGTTGTCGAGCGCGTATTCGAGAAGCAGGTCAAATTTCATCCGCTTGTTGCATTCGATACAGGGGTTCGGCGTGAGGCCGGATTCGTAAGCCTCGGCAAAATTGTCAATGACGTATTTCCGGAACTCTTCGGTGAAGTCGAGCACCCGGTAGGGCATATCCATAGAAAAGGCGACCGAGGCCGCGTCGTCCACGTCCTTCTGAGAACAGCAGGTGCGGAGATCCTCTCTGCCTATGTCGGCGTTGCGGAAGAGGAGCATCGTCGCCCCTTCGCAGTTGAAGCCCTTTTCTTTCATGATAAGGGCGGCTGCGGAGCTGTCCACGCCGCCGCTCATCGCGATGAGGGCGTTTTTTCTTTTTTCCATTACAGTTTTTTCTTATTCAAACGGCAAACGGCAGGCGCCGTTTGCCGTAAGGTTTTTATTCAGTCGCCGGAGTCGATGTGCTCGAGCACGTCAGCACCCGTCTTTTTCGGCGGTTTGGAATCCCCGTGTTTCACGAAAAGCATCGTGATGAAGGCAAGCGCAACAAATACCGTCCCGTACGGGAACAGGAACGTGAGTCTGACGTCGAGGAGCACTCCCGAGAGGACGGGCGTGACGACCTGCGCCGCCATGCTGGCCGTATAATAGTATCCGGTATAGCGGCCGACGTTGCTGCCCTTTGCGAGCTCGACCACCATCGGATAAGAGTTGACGTTGATCGACGCCCAGCCGATCCCGGCTATGATGAACATCGCGTTTATGAGTATCATCGGCGTCGTCGCTCTTATGAAACAGCTGACAAGGAACGCCGCGGTGAGCATAACGACCCCGCCGAGGATCACTTTTTTGCGCCCGAGTTTCGACGAAACCATCCCTATCGGGATGTAACTGATAATCGCCGCCGCCTGGGCTATCATAAGCGTAAGGTTGTAGTCCTTGTCGAGTATCGCCCCCGCGTAGACCGAATATTTGCTCGTCACGGCGTTATATCCCATGAACCAGAGAGCGACCGAGAGCAGGATGAAGATGAGGGACCGCTTTTCGCCGGGGGTGAGACTGCGCGTTCCCTCGCCGCTTTCCCCTCCGGCATCGAGCTCCGAGTTGACGGCTTCCGCCTCGGCGGCCCATTTCGGCTCTTTTACAGTGATAAGGAAAACGGCGAGCGCGGCGAGCATTATCCCCGCGCAAATACCGAAGAACAGTTTGTAGTCCATCAGCGCGTTTTCGGTCGAGCCGGTCTTGAATACCATTCCGAGAAGAAGCACTATGATGCCTCCGAGGGCGCCCATCAGATTTATAATCGCGTTGCCCTTCGAACGGAGGGGCTTGGGCGTCACGTCAGGCATAAGCGCGACGGCGGGCGAGCGGAACACTCCCATCGCAACGAGCAGGCAGAGCAGCAGAAGGATGAAGAATATCAGCGTGGCGGGTGATTCTGACGTTCTCTGCCACGCGAAGGCGTTCCGCGCCGGGACTACGTAGTCCGTATAACCCTGAGTGACGGTTTTGCCGTCCTCGCCGTACATTCTGATCGAGAGGAAATCCTCGCGCGAGATGAGTTCGCCGAGATTCTTTTTCGCACCGCTTGAGAAAACGTCCTTTATCGCTTCGCCGACCGACATACCGTCGGCTTTTCCCGTTTCGGGGACCGATATGACGGGGTTTGCGTCGTAGATCACAGAGAGCGAGCTTTCGTATTTATCCGGGGTGACGTCCTTCAGCTTTGTCAGCTGCATTCCGTCGATCACCGAAATACCGACGAAAAGCACGGCCGCGACGATTGTCCCGACGGCGATAAAAGGCGTCCTTTTGCCGCGTTTCGAGGCGCATCTGTCCGATAACGCGCCGAAAAACGGGAGCATGAACAGTGCGAAAACGTTGTCGAGCGCCATGATGACGCCGGACCACATCTGCGACATTCCGAACTTGTTCGTGAGAATAAGCGGGATGATGTTGTCGTACGCCTGCCAGAACAGGCATATCAGAAAGAAAGCGAATCCGACGAATATCGTGCGCTTGTAATTCAGCTTCATGTGATTTTCCTCCGGGGAAGCGTCAGTTTGTAAGAGAAGACGACAAGGTGTCGATGATCAGTTTCGCGTCGGCAAACCGCGCCGATGACTCGGAAGCGCCGAAGGCGCCGATAACGAAGCGGGATCTCTCTCCGGCGGCAAGCGAGAACGACGCGAGGAGATTGTTCTGACCGGCTATCGTTCCGGTCTTTATTCCCGTCGCGAGCGGGGAATAATACTCGCTCGATTCGTTGAGGATCTGATTCTTGTTTGTCCACGTCGTGCTCTGTCCGCTGTGATAACGCACCCTTTCGGAGTATATCCCGACGCAGTTTGCGACGGCGGGGCTTTTCAGGGCGTAGTCGGCGATAAGCGCGAGGTCGTTTGCCGTAGTATAGTGATCGGTCGTCGAAATGCCGTAAGGCTCGGAAAGGACCGTCCCCTGGCATCCCGCCCTGCGTGCCCAGTCGTTCAGTCCCATCATGAATCTGCTGACTGCGTCCTCCGGGCTGAGCTCCGATCCGCTGTCGAGCGAGATCCTCCGTCCCGCCTCGACGGCGACAACGTAGGCGCAGTCGCATCCGGATGCGACGATCATGCCTTCGACGAGCATCGACATTTTAAGCTGCTGACCTTTGTAGATGTTCGCCTTGACGGTTCCCGACGGAACGACGGAGAGCGCCTCCTCGGTGACTGTTATCACCTCGTCGCGGTCGATGACCGTAAGAGCGTAGAGCGCCGTCCAGACGCAGGTTATCGACGCCGGAAGGAGCGTTCTGTCGGTTCCTTTGCGGTAGATGAACTCTCCGGCTTCAAGATCGTAAACGAAAAACGTGGGGCTGACGATCCGCGGGGAAACGCTTTCACAGAGCGCGGAAAAATCCGGCGGGACGTAAGGCGCGTCCGTCGTCACGGGCAAGCTCTCCGTGCCTGACGATCCTACGTCGGGACCGGGAGTTTTCGACCTGTTCACGACGGCGCATTTGGCGATAAGAAGCGTGAGAATGAGTAAGCTGAGCGCGAGCGCGACGTATTTCAGGCGCATGCTCCCCGATGAACTGTTTTTCTTTTTTCTCTTTCTGTTTTCTGCTGACATGATCACTGTTTGGAAATGCTTTTTCTCGCCGCGTCGATGATGCGAAGGATAACGGGGCAGAGCACAACGTTGAATACTAGTTCAGCGATGAAGTTTATCCCCGCCATTCCGATGAACACGTACGCGACGGCGTTTGAATAACCCGCCCCGGTTGCCCAGGCGCTGACCGGTTCCATGAAGAACAGGAAGCAGGCGATGAGGAATATCCCGGTGTTGACGACCGGAGCGGCCACCGCCGAGGCGAAGACCGCGAGGGTCCGGTTCTTCTTTTCAAGGAGCCGGAATATGAGCCCGGCGACAAATCCGGCCGCGGCCCCTTTTATAAGGACGGTCAGGACCGTCGCCGCGGGATTGAAGGCGAGAAACGGCGCGGCGTCCCCCGAAATGAGAACGACGAACCCGAACACGAGCCCGAGCCACGCGCCGACGAGGTCGCCGCAGAGCGCAGCCCCCACGACGATCGGGATAAGAGTCGCCGAGATCGTGAAGACCCCGAAGAGTCTTATGTTGCTCCCGACAAAGAACTGAAGGACAAAGACGATGGCCGTAAAAATCGCCGCGAGGACAATCTTAAGGGTCAGATTTTTTCTTTTTTCGTTATTCATTTTTTCTCCTAACTGCCGCTCGTAAGATACGGCGTCCGAAAATATATTTGTGGCGGAACTATTCGCCTGCCCCTCCTTAACGGATAGGGCGGCGTGTCCGGCTCACCTTGTTCAGCGGATCACGGGGCGGTTCATTTCCCGGATCCTTTTAAGTCCCTCGGCCGTGAGATCGGGGCAGACGCTGTGCTCCCGTCTGCAAAGGCGGGAGATCCGTTCCGCGTATCCTCCGCAGAGAACGGTTTTAACGTTTTGCCCGACCGCTTCCGAGATCCTTTCGGTTATTCCGTCTATCATCGCGGCGTGTCCGTGAAGTATCCCTCCCGAAAGGGCGTCCGGGGTGTTCCTGCCGAGCAGCGGCGGATCCGGCTCCGAAAGAGGATCGGTCGCGCACAGCCCCGCGCATTTCAGCGAAAGCGCTTCGGCGGATATGCCGACTCCGGGCATGATCGAAACGCCGGTAAGGACGTCCTTTTCGTCGACGAACGACGCTGTCGTCGCGGTTCCGAGGTCAAAGACGAGAAACGGAGGGGAAAATCTCCGTCTCGCGCCGACGGCCGCGGCTACGATGTCGGCGCCGAGCTCGCTCTGGTAATCGGTCCTTATATCAAGCCCGGTCTTTACCCCGCGCCCGAGGAGGATCACGTCGCAGGAAAATACTCTTCTGACGGCCGAGATCACGCCTGCCGTGACCGGAGGTACGACAGAGCAGGCCGCCGCGCCGTCAATCGGGTATTTCCCGAGACCCGCCGAAAGGAGCATCGCCGTTTCGTCGGGCGTCCTTGAAACGGTGGAAAGAACGAGCCGGTCGCTTATCTTTTCGCCGTCGAAGACGGTGAAACGGGTATGCGTATTTCCGATGTCTGTCGTGAGTATCATTGCCGTTCCTCCGCCACGTCTTTACAAAAATCCATGCTTTATTATATACTTATACGTCCGGTTTGTCAACAACCCGCCGGATTTCGCACAAAATCCGCATTTTTATGGCGGAACCCGCCGCTTTTATGCCTTAAACGCTTGACACGGCGCTGTTTTGATGGTACAATGTAATCGGATGGCGTCATCCGGGAAAGGGGAATTTCTGAATGAAGCGTTCTTTGACGGCGGCTTTGCTCATATCTGCCGTTCTGATATCGATCTGTTCCTGCGGAGGCGGGGAGCAGGGCGGATATCTGACGAAAGACGGTCTCATCGGGCTTGCCGATACCTGCGTAAAAAACGGAGACCGGTTCGAAAAGCTGCTTATGGACGAGACCGCGGCGTATTTTTACGGCTTCGCAGCCTCTGCGGTCGGTTCGCTCAGACTTGCCGTCGAGCGGATACTCTGGCTCAAAGGCGAAGGGGACGACTTCGCTTCGCTTTCCTCCGGGAGCGCCTATACGGACTGGGATGAGATAGCCGAGCTTTGTCTCGCTTCCCCGTATCCGTATTATTTCGAAGGACTGATCCACGAGATACAGGGAGAGGACGACCTCGCGCGTGAATGCTACGTCAGCGCGTCGGTCATGCCGAATTTCCCCGACGAAGGGATGAGTTTCATGTATCTGCGCAACATGACGGTCGGGGATCTGTACGCCCTCCGCGACGAGCTGAGAAACAAAGAAGAGATCATTTACGGGTCATTCCGCCCCGCGCTTTACGGATACGAAAGAAACGAGTTTACGTATATGCCCGAGTATCTCCGCGCCGACGCTATCGAACTGTTCGACTCGGAAAAATACGCCGAGGCAGAGGTCGCGGCGAGATACGCGGTCAGGATGAATCCCCGGGACGCCGGAAACTGGCTCGTCGCGGTGACTGCCGCGGCCTACGCCGACGACGGATATCAGGCGGCGCGCTGGCTCGACGAAGGACTTAAATATTTCCCCGAAAACGAACAGCTTTTAAATCTCAGAAAAACGTTTACCGACATGACGGGCGGAGAGGGGGCGGAATGACGTGAAAAAAGCATTGCTCATCAGCGCGCTCTTTGCGCTGTTCCTGATCATTTCCGCGCTCCCTTCGGCGCCTTTAACGGTCCGGGCGTCCGCCGCGGACGTAAAGTTCAACGGGATAGACTACGACAGATTCACACAGAAGATATCCGAGCAGACCGGATCGTACGACGTCACGCTCACGCTCCACGATATGGATTTCAAGGGGACACTCACGGGGACCGAGGGGCTGACCGTCGGCGAGATGAACGAGATAATACTCGCCCAGCTCGATGAAATGAAGCTTTCGCTCGCCGAGGCAGCGGTGCTTTCAACGCTCGGCGCGGATCTCGACGGCAAGGTGACCGTTGAAATGGGCAAAAAGTTTGCCCTCGCTCTTTCCGCGTACGTTCCCATCCCGGGACCCGGCGCGGGAACCGTCGCGAAGCAGCTCCTGTACGGCAACGCGACCGAGACTGACGCAAAACAGGACGTCGCCGTTTCGATTGCGAAGGACAGCATCGAAAAGATGGCGAGGGACAGCCGGAAACAGATCGCCCTCGCGCATATCAAGGCCGGGACGGTGCCTAAGCACGCCGCGGTCCGGGTGGGACTCGTCGGCTTCGCCCTCAGCTCGGTAGAGGCCGGAATAGAGCTCGCCGACACCACGCAGTTTGACGAGTTCTGCCGGAAAATGGAGGAGCAGTTCTCAAAGATCGGCGCCTTTTACGCGATATGCAGTCAGAAAATGAACGACAAGGTCGAGGCCAAAAACACCGGCCGCTGTCTTATCAGGTTCGAAAACGCAGTTTCCGAGACGAGCTGCGTCTTCCTCGGGGTCGACGGAGTCAGAATGAAATACACGCTGAACGGGGATCTTGAAAGAAAAATATCCTCCGAGGCGGATTATGATCCGAACGACAATTCCGGGACGTACGAGGGCACTCTCACCCTGACTGTCGAAGGGCTCGATCTGGCAAACGATTTCGACGCCGTGTTCGCCGACAAAAGCGACATCTGGACGTACGGACAGAGAATAAACGACTGGTGTCAGATATTGTTCAAGTTCGAGGGGATGCCGAACGCGAGAAAGGAACATCTCAGCAAATTCATCTTCACGGTCAACAAGCCGACCGTCCTCAAAAGAACTCTTGAAGGACGCTTTACGGTAAACGTTTCTTCGTGGAAGACCGGTACCTTCAAACCGGGGCTGAACGGGAGGTTCAACAGCGAGTCCGATATCACCGAATTCAGATACGCGATGACCTTCGGTCAGGAAAGGATGTATGTCGAGAAGGATATCAAAACCGGAAAGGAACTCGGAAAGCCGGTATCGCAGTGGCATCTTATCTCGAACGGCATAGACCTCTCGACGCTTCACGTGACATGGGTGGGCAACGAGGCGGCGAGACATTACGCAAACGGCAATTCGGTCGGGCTCGTCATGTACAGCGGAGACGGGCAGGACATGGTCGTCACAAAACGCGATCTCGGAACGGTATGGTACGCCCTTGAGTTCGCGCCGGAGATAAAAATCAGCGTGCCCGCGATAAAACGCGGGTCGTGACAAATAAAAAAACGAAAGAGACCGAAAGGAACGGAAAAAAGAAAATGAAAAAAGTATTTGCGGCGTTTATCGCGCTCGTTCTCGTCGTGACTGTCCTCGCGTCCTGCGGAGGCGGCGGCGGGTCAGATACCCCGATGACGAGAAGAGACGAAGGCAAAACGACCGACGGAGGAGACGAGACGACCCGGGGCGGGGCTCAGGGAATAGTCAACGAACAGCCGCTCAGTCTCGAGGTCCTTCTGACGTACTGCGAAACCGGGGACACGTCGGTGTTCACGCCGCACGTTCTCTCGGCGTCGGAACGTGATCAGCTGCGCCGCTCGGTCGAGAGCAAGGGCGGGACCGTCGAGTTTTCTCAGAACGGCGACGTCACGGTAAGGGGCGCGGGCGCTTCGTGGTTCACGATAGGAATTGACGGATCGGTAGAGGGTGTCGACGACGAAGGCATGCCCTTCGGCTTTTCCAAGGCCGGGACATGGCCCGACAGCGAGCTCGGCAGGGCGATACCCGAGGCGGGGCTTGAGATACAGTCGGTCGCCGGGGACGACGAAAACGTCGTTATCACCTTCAAAAACGCCGGATACGACGATATGAAGGAATACGCCGAAAAGGTCAGGGCTGCCGGATTTGACGAAGACATAAGCAAAACCGATCTTGCCGACACCGGGACGTTCATTTTCTCGGCGGAGAACGGCGACGGGCTGTGCGTCAGCATTATGTATATGGCGTCGCAGCAGAGCGCCGTCGTTTCGGTCGAAAAAAAGGGCGGCGGGGATGAGGATACCGATATCGATCCCTTCTATCCTTCAGATCCCGGGACAGAGGCGGAGCTTCCCGATGAGTTCGCCTTCCTCTCGGAGGGCGTGACCGACGGCTTCGTCGTGCTTGATCATGACGGCCTGTATTATTCCATTGAAAAGCCCGGGAGCACCGTGACGCTCGAAGAGGCGAAAGTGTTCGCGTCCCTCTGCGAGGAAAACGGCTGGCAGAAGGGTACTGAGATGAATTACACCAACGCCGACGGCTCCGAGGCTTTCTTCACCTACTATACGAAAGACAACTTTGAGGTAGACGTTTCGCTCAACGTCGGGGAAGACGCGCAGTTCTTCGTTGATCTGAAATACGCGGGATCGGTCATCCCGGTAATTCCTGACGGGACCGACGACTGGCCGTCAGACGGCCTGTTTACGCTTCTTCCGAAGCCCGGTTTCGGGACCGGCTTCACCGTCACGGAGAACAGTGAGGAAGCGGCGACCGTCACCGTAACGGGCGCTTCCGCCGGAGATTTCGAGACGTACGTTCAGAAGGCGATCGCGGCCGGGTTCACAGAGCACGGCGACTATGACACGTCGGATGATTTTATGATGTACAACGCTCTCGACGGAAAAGGGCACGCGATGTTCGTCACGTTCATGTACGGGGTCTTCACGATAGGCGTCGGGATCGACTGACGCCCTTAGATATTGACAAAAAGGCGTTTTCGGGTTATAATTTCACCGGTTTGACGGCAAAAACGCGCGCCGCCGGTAACGCGGGACGAATAAGATTAAAAAGACAGATTTGACGAATAAGGAGAAACAGGATGGGCTTACTTTCAAAGCTGTTCGGCGGGGACGCCGACAAGGAAAAAGCCGCGCTCGATCTGCTCAAGAGCATAATGGGCGGAGCGCAGGAAAAGCAGGAAAAAAAGCAGACTGCGGAGACCGGGCCGGCTGCCGACGCGCCGGCTGAGCCGAAGCAGGAGAGGCCGGTCTATGCCGGCGAGTCCGGGTTCTCATGGGGCGACGACATGCCCGACGAGGAGAACCAGTACAATTACGGCGGAACGTATCAGCAGTATTTCGAGAATATTTTCAGGTCGGATTTCGCCGGCGTCGAATTCAGAAAAGAAGAGGTCGATCCCGGGAGGCGTATCGCCTACACGTTTTATAAAAACGGCGGCAAGGCGCTCGTCGTCGAACTCATGACAGACAAGAGCGACGCGAGGAAGCTCCGCGAGAGCTGCCGGAAGGAAGGGGTCCCCTATCTCCGTTTCTATTTCGATCACGACGTATGGTGGAACACCCGCAAATACGTAGTCAGCCGTATGCAGAAGGTGCTTAACGGCTGAATCAACACGGTTAAAAAGCAGAAAGAGAACGCCCTGCGCCTGCGGCGGACCCGGCGCGGAACGGGAAAACACTTCGCAGGCAGTTTTTCCGCGTACGGTCCTGTCTAATTCCATAATTAATGGAATTTAACGTTTTCTCTTTCTGCTTTTTATATTTTATTTTCAGGGAGTGCCTTATGTCGCTTCTCGATCTTCTGTCTCTTGAACAGGCGTGGGAAACCTTTTATCAATACAAGCTCTCGCTTGCGGTCCCAAAGCGGTTCACGTCGGAACTGCGGACGTTCATAGACGAAAAAAGATATCTCCCGGTATGCGGCGGGATCGCGCGGGGGGAGCCGTTCCCTCTGCCTAAAAAAACCGTGATATCGAAAACCGGCACGGACAAAAAGCGCACGGTCTATACGTATCCAAAGGACGAGAACACTGTTCTCAAGCTCCTTACGTTTCTTCTTCTGAGAAAGTACGACGGGGTCTTCTCGGGGAATCTGTATTCCTTCAGACCGGGAAGGACCGCGAAGGACGCCGTGAGAAAGATCGTCTCGACGGACGGCGTGTACCGCATGTACGCGTACAAGGCGGATATTCACGATTATTTCAATTCCGTCCCCGTCGGGATGCTTCTTCCGGTCCTGAAAAAAACTCTTTCGGACGACGAAGAGCTTTTCCTGTTCCTCGAAAAGCTCCTTACCGAGCCGCGCGTACTTGACAAGGGCAGGGAGGCCGAAGAACGCAAAGGCATAATGGCGGGGACGCCGCTTTCGTCATTTTACGCGAACCTGTTTCTCGCGGAGCTTGATCGGATCTTTTATGAAAAAGGGGCGCTCTACGCGAGGTATTCGGACGATATAATCGTTTTCTCACGCTCGGAGAAGGAGTGCGCGGAGCGCGCCGCCCTGATAAAGGGCTTTCTTTCCGAAAGAAACCTTGAGATAAATCCGGGCAAGGAAGAGTTTTTCCGCCCGGGGGACGGGATCGTGTTCCTCGGCTTTTCGTGCTCTGAGCGCGGGGTCGATATCGCCCCGGTAACTCTGAAAAAGCTTAAAGCCAAAATGCGCCGTAAGCGCGACGCCCTCTCGAGGTGGTCGAAACGGAGCGGTACGGGCGGCGAAAAGGCCGCGAAGGCCTTTGTCAGGATATTCAACCGGAAGTTTTTCGAAGACCCGGACGACAATTCGCTTTCATGGAGCAAGTGGTTCTTCCCGGTTATCAGCGTGACGGATTCTCTTCGCGAAATCGACAGGTACGCGCAGGACTGCCTGAGATATCTCATAAGCGGGACTCACCGAAAGGCGCGCTTCAACGTGAGGTACGAGGATCTGAAAGCCGTCGGTTACCGGAATCTGGTACACGCGTATTATGACTATGATAAAGGAACCTGACGGGTCGCCGATTTACCCGGCGGCCTGTTCTCTAATTTTCCGCAAAAGAAAAGAACGGTTGACAAAAGCCGTCGGGCGTGGTAAAATATATAAGATGCGTAAGCATATCTTAAATGCATTTTTGTCAAAAATTAAATATAAAGGAGGTGCATTATGTGGTACGTCATAGCCGCCTTAGGCGGACTTGCGGCCGGCGTTGTCATCGGTGTCATCGTCCGTAAGATAATCGGCGAAAAGACCATCGGCTCGGCGGAGACCGAGGCGAAGCGGATCATCGATGAAGGCAAACGCGAGGCCGAGTCGCTGAAGACGGAAGCGCTGCTCGAAGCGAAGGACAAGATCATCAAGGATAAGAACGACGCCGAGCGCGAGATCAAGGAGCGACGTAACGAGATAACGAGACTCGAACGCCGCGCCGCACAGCGCGAGGAGGTGCTCGACAAGAAGATCGAGAACTACGAACGCAAGGAAGAGACGCTCAACCGCAAGATCAAAGAGCAGTCCGACAAGCTCGAAGAGGTCGAAAAACTCAAAGCCGAGCACGTCACGCGGCTCGAGGAGGTCGCTTCTCTCACAAAAGACGAGGCGAAGGCCGAGCTCGTCACCCTCATCGAGGCCGACGCGAGACGCGACGCCGCGCAGAGGATCGCAGACATCGAAACGGAGCTCAGGGAGACCGCCGACCGGCGCGCAAAGGAGATCATCTCGATAGCGATCCAGCGCCAGGCGCAGGAGCACGTTTCCGAAATGACAGTTTCGGTCGTCGCCCTGCCGAACGACGAGATGAAGGGCCGTATAATCGGACGGGAAGGGCGCAACATCAGGGTCATCGAACAGACGACCGGCGCCGATCTCAAAATCGACGATACGCCGGAGACGATCACCGTTTCATGCTTCGACCCCGTCAGGCGCGAGGTCGCGCGAATGGCTCTTGAAAAGCTCGTTTCGGACGGGCGCGTCCATCCGACGAAAGTCGAGGAGACGGTTGAAAAGTGTCGCCGGGAAGTTGAGGCGATAATAAAACAGGCCGGAGAGAAGGCCGTGTTCGACCTCGGTATAAGAGGCATGAGCAACGATCTCATCAGGCTGCTCGGAAGGCTCCGCTACCGCACGAGCTACGGGCAGAACGTTCTTGACCACTCCATGGAGGTCGCTTACATATCCGGTATGATAGCCGATGAGCTCGGCGTCGACGGCACGATCGCGAGACGCGCGGGACTGCTTCACGATATCGGAAAGGCAATGACCCAGGAGGTCGAGGGCTCTCACGTACAGATAGGCGTCGATATCGCCAGAAAGTACAAGGAGAGCAAGGAAGTCATCCACGCGATAGAGGCTCATCACGGAGACGTCGAGCCGAAGACCATCACCGCGGTGATAGTCCAGGCGGCCGATACGATCTCGGCTGCGAGACCGGGCGCGCGCCGTGAGGACATTGAAAATTACATAAGAAGACTTGAAAAGCTCGAAGAGATCGCAAATTCCTTCCCGGGAGTTGAAAAGACCTTCGCCGTTCAGGCGGGGCGCGAGATACGCGTAATGGTCAAGCCCGAGGAGGTAAACGACGAGCAGATGGTGGCTACGGCCCGCGACATAGCGAAAAAGATCGAGGGTACGCTCGAGTATCCCGGACAGATCAAGGTCAATATCATCCGCGAGAGCCGCGCGACGAGCTACGCAAAGTAAGGCGCAACCGGTGCCTTAAAACCGGAGAAGATAGATTTTATATAGAACAACTTCGCAGTTCACGGCGGATATGTCCGCCGAAAATATATATTATCTGTTTGAACGAATCGCCCGCCCGGGACAACCCGGGCGGGCGAAAACTTTTTAATATAAACTCAGTGACGAACGTCGAACCCGACGGCGTCATGCGGGAGGGGCTTTTTAAGTTATACGATGATCCCTGCGGCGGTGACGTCCTCGAGAAGGATCGTCCCGACCGGCACTCCGTTTTCGTCCGTGACCGGGAGGGACGGGAGCCCGTTTTTCTTCATGATCCCGGCGGCGGTGAGCGCCGTATCCTCCGGTAAGACCGTGGGGCAGGGCAGGGCGTGCTTACCGGCTTTTTCCGAGTAAATGTCGGCGCCGGAGCTCAGTATCGAGGAGAGCGTCTTTTCGGTTATAATTCCTTTTATCCTGCTGTTTTCCGTGACGGTCACCGAACGGAGTCCCTTTGAGGAGAACTCGCGAATGACGTCGCTCAGCGGTGCTGAGACGTCGAGAACGGCGTTTTTCTCTCCGGTTTTCGCAAGCGCCCCGGCCTTTATAAGGATCTTCTTGCCAAGGGAGCCCGCTGGGTGATGGATACCGAAATCCTGCCTCGTCCATCCGCGCTCCTCCGAGGCGACGACGGCGAGGGCGTCGCCGAGCGCGAGCAGGGCGGTTGTGCTCGATGTCGGCGCGAGCCCGAGGCCGCAGGCCTCGGAAAACTTCGGGAATATGATATTGAGATCGGCCGCTTTCGCCAGGGTTGAGGACGGGTTCCCGGTTATCCCGACGGTCACGCAGCCGGTGATCTTAAGCGTCGGGAGGATAGTCTTTATCTCGTCGCTCTCTCCGCTGTAGCTCAGGATTATGACAAGGTCGTTTTTCGATACCATCCCGAGATCGCCGTGCATCGCCTCGCCGGGGTGCATGTAGAACGACGGCGTGCCGAGACTCGAAAGCGACGCCGCGATCTTCGTGCCGATATGCCCGGGCTTGCCCATGCCGGTTATTATGACCTTTCCGGTGCAGTTCAGCGTGAGCTCGACGAGCCTTTCAAATTCTTTTCCTAGCGAATCGCGGGTGAGTTCGAGCGCCCTGATTTCTTTGTTGAATATTTCTTTTGCTCTTTCCGTACGGTTCATTAGATCAATTCCTCTACTTTTACGGGACTGTTGAGCGTTCCGTCATTCTTTCGCTTGCAGGATCGCCGCGCCGTATGCGGCTTCCTCTTCGTTTCCGACAAGATCGACCGTCATACCGAAGATCTTTTCCACCGAACGGCGCAGCGCCTTGTTCCGCCGCATACCGTTGCCGGAGCCGATGAGACGCGTCTGCCCCGACGGCATGTATTCGTACATCGAATAAAGCTCCTCCGCTATTCCGTCGGTGAATCCGAGCATGAGCTGCTCCGGAGTGAAGTTTTCAGGCGATATGTTGGTGATCGCCCCGCGCACCGACGGGTCGGCGCGCGTCCCGCAGAAACGCGTGTCCACTTTCAGCGTCGGGGTTTTCCCGTATTGTTCAAGCGCCTTGTCCATCGCGGAATAGAGACTTTCACAACCCGCGCCGGCGAGACCGGCTACGCCCGAAAAAAACTTCTCAAGCATTGCATAAGCCGAGCCACCCGAGAGGGAGGCGCCTACGGTGATGAAATCCCCGTTGAGATACGGCCGGATCTCTATCCCGTTTATTTCGGTCCCTTTGCCCGCGACGCAAATCTGCGCGCCCGTTCCGACGTTGACGAGGATCGAGCTTTCGTCGGCTCCCGAACCGAGGAATGAAGCCTGATTGTCTCCTATCGCGCACCTGACCGACATTCCGCAATATTCGCCGATCACAGCCGGGCTTGAGACAATTTCCGGCAGTATCCCGGCGTCGAGTCCGAGCCGCTCGACGGCAGTAAGGTCGAAGATGCCGCGCTGAAGGTCAAAGCAGCCGACGGAAGCTGCCATCGATGGGTGCATCACGGGCGATGAGAGCGAGCAAAGCCTCATCGCGACGTAGTCGGGTACAGTGCATATTTTGGATGCGTTGCCGGGCACCAGGCCGTTCATCGCGTTGTGGAAATGTGTGGTTATCCCGTAGCCGGTCGAAACCGGTCTGCCGCACGCCTCGCTGACGTACGAAGCGTAAGTCCCGCGGGAGAAAGGCAGGTCTCCGCGCCCGTCCTGCCATCCGAACAGGGGAGAAACCGCTTTGCCGGAGTCGTCAACGTACAGGATCCCGTGCATTTGTCCCGTGACGCCTATCGAGACCGCGTCGGGGTATTGCGTTTTCGCCGAATCAATGAGCCGGATGCAGATCTCAAGGATCGCGTCGGCGTCCTGAAGGGATTCAAAATCGTTTTTCGCTCCGATACGGGAGGTGTTCTTCATGGCGGCGGAACTCAAAACACGGTTGTTTTCGCCTGCAACGGATATGCAGACGGTCGTTGTTCCTATGTCGATACCTATTCTTTTCATCGTTCAGTGCCAAAAATTTTACGTTTTAATATTTTAACATTTAGTTCATACCCGGAAGGGAAATCCGTTGTATAATGAATACACCAAAAAGGGTACAACAAGGAGATCAGATATGCATCCATACGAATACGGCGTCCTCGGCGGTTTATCGAGGATAAGCGACCTCAAAACGCGTTCGGCGTGCGCCGAAAATCCGACCGGAGAAAAAGGGAAGGCAGGTTCGCTTGCCGAGGGGACGGGCGCCGACTGCGCGAGGGATCTCGGCATAGGCTGGAAGGTATCGCCGTCGACGAACGTTCCCGCGCATACAAAAATGACGTTCTGCGATATAAAGGGCGAGGGAGAGATCAGACACATCTGGATGACGCCCGTGGGTAATTTCAGGTACTCGGTCGTCAGGCTTTTCTGGGACAGCGAGGATTTCCCGTCCGTGGAATGCCCGATATCGGATTTTTTCGCCTGCACTCAGATTCCCGAAATGAACAAAAACGAATTTCATCAGGTCAGCTCGCTCGCGGTGTGCGTCAACCCGCGTTTCGGCATGAACTGCTACTGGACCATGCCGTTCAGAAAAGGCTTCCGGCTGGAGATCGAAAATCTTGCCGATACCGATACAATAATATACTGGCAGGTAGATTACGTGCTCGGAAAAATCGAGGGTAACGCCGGATATTTCCACGCGTCGTTCAACAGGACAAACCCGCTCCCCTACAAGGACGTGTATACGATCCTCGACGGAGTCAGGGGCAAAGGTCAATACGTTGGGACCTACATGCTCTGGGGCGTGAACAACTCGGGCTGGTGGGGCGAAGGAGAGATCAAGTTCTATCTTGACGGCGACGACGAATTCCCGACTATATGCGGAACGGGGACCGAGGACTATTTCTGCGGAGCGTACAATTTCGACGACGCGGGATACAAGGAGTTTTCAACTCCGTATACCGGCATGGCCCATCTCGGAAACAACGCGCTTTATCGCTCGCAGTCGAGGTTTTCGCTCTATCGCTGGCACCTCAACGATCCCGTGTTTTTCGACGAGAACATTAAGGTCACGATACAGGCGCTCGGATGGAGAAGCGGTCGCCGTTATCTCCCGCTTCAGGACGATATCAGCTCGGTCGCCTTCTATTATCTCGACCGGCCGCAGCCGGTCAGAGAGCTTCCCGACAGGGACGGGCTCGAGATAATCTGAGCCGCGACCGACAAACGGGGTCACGAGAGATTTATTAAAGTATTTAACATCGGGAATTATATCACATCCCGCGGTTTATGTCAATATCCGCGGGATGTCTGTCGGGTGAAAAGTATGGGGATAAGCAACGAAATCGGTCTCGGAATGAACGCGCGCAGCATACGCGCGGAAAACATGAGGAAAATAATATATCATCTGTGCAAAAACAGGGAAATGTCCCGTGCGGATCTGGCAGGAAAAACTGGTCTTACGCAGGCGACGATGACGTATATAATCCGTGATATGCTCGATATGGGCATAGTCGTCGAGACCGGACAGATGAGCGGCTTCACGCGGCGTCCTGCTATAGGGCTCAAGCTGAATCCCGAAATATGCTCGGTGTCACTGCTGATAGAGCGGCGATACGTAACCTGCGCGATCGTAAGACTTGACGGAGAAATCCTGATGCGGGAACAACGGCAGTATGAAAACGGAGACGTGCCGGAGGCGCTCGGAATGCTGAAGACGATGGTCGGGAATATGCTCGGCGAAATATCCGACAGATGCAGGATTATGGGTCTTGGCATCGCGGTCCCCGGTCCGTTCAACTCACAGACCTCTCACATAGAGCTTGTCAGCGGAGTGCCCGGGTGGGAAAACACCGACTTCACCGACGAATTTTCGCGCTTCGGATATCCCGTTTTCGTTGAGCACAACGCGAAATGCGGCGCTCTTTCACAGCTTATTTACAACCCCGCCGTGTCGAGCGGGAGCGTTTTGTTCCTGCTCGCGGGATACGGCGTGGGCGCAGGACTTATCTTCGACGGCAGGCTCCACCGCGGAAAGATCGGGACGGCAGGTGAAATCGGACACCTTTCGGTCGACGTGAACGGTCCGAAATGCTCCTGCGGACTTAACGGCTGCCTCGAAATATACTGCTCCTTGGGCAGATTCAGAGAACAGTACCGCGCGGCGACAGGAACGCCTGTCGAAGGGGAGACCTTCTGCGGACTCGTAAATTGCGGAGACCCCGTCGCAGTCAGGATATTTGACGACGGCATGATGAAGCTCGCGTCCGTGCTCGCCGGCCTGACGAATACGCTCGGACTCGAATGCGTCATTTTCTCCGGCGAGATGTCGAGATGCTCGGAGCATGCCGTCCCTCTGCTTGAAAAAGAGATCAAGGGCTCGCTGCTCGGCGCGATCGCGGCGTCCGTGTCGGTGGTCCCCGGTCCGACGGATTACGACGGGGCGGTGATCGTCGGATCGGCTGCAAACGTCATGGAGCGGACGCTTATCAACGCCGGCGCTCCGATGGACAAAAGAAACGCCGCGTCCCGGGCGACTTAAATCATCTCAGGGGAGTGAAAAGCGAAAAAACGTCAACGGGAAGGCGCGCGTCTTCCCGTTTTTCGGTATAGGATGCATTCAGGCCGGGGACTTTTATTGCGTCCATTGCGCTCGATTTTAGACATGTTATTTCAAACAATGTCCGAATATGAGGTTGACTTATCTTTGAACAAATGATAAAATAACTCCGTATGCTGGAATATGGTCGGCAGATTTTTTAAAGGGGTGAATTATGGCAGAACTCGAATTGTACAGAAACAGAAACGCATCGGTGGAAGACAGGGTAAACGATCTTATTTCGCGCATGACGCTCGACGAGAAATTCGTCCAGCTGTCGATGTTCATGCGCTTCGGGGATCTGCTTGAAATCGCAAAGGACGGGAAATATCCCGAGCTCGGCTACGGGTCCACCTATATATGGGACAGAACCGATCCCGCCGACGTGAATTATATACAGAAAATACAGATCGAGGGAACACGTCTCGGCATCCCGCTCATCATCGCCGGCGAATCCATACACGGACTTATGTTCAGCGGCGCGACTGTTTTCCCGGCCTGCATAGGTCTCGGATGCAGCTTTGATCCCGGACTCGTGAGAGAGATCGCCGAGGTCATCGGAACCGAGGCGGAGGCCGTCGGGATACGTCAGAGCTACGCCCCGAACGTGGATCTCTCCCGCGATCCGAGATGGGGCAGAACTGAGGAGAATTACGGCGAAGACCCGTATCTCACCTCCCTTATGGGGACGGAGTACGTAAAGGGACTTCAGGCGCATGACGTCGCGGCCACCCCCAAGCATTTTCTCGCGCACGGATGCCCCGAGGGCGGAGTGAACTCGGCGCCTTCCGAAATAGGCGAACGGGAGGTCAGGGAAACGATGCTCGAACCCTTCCGCGCCTGTCTCATTGACGGCGGCGCCTATGCTCTCATGCCTGCTTACAGCGAAATAGACGGCGTTCCGATGCACGGATCGCATTACTGGCTCACCGACGTCCTGAGGGGCGAGCTGGGGTGGGACGGCTGCATATGCTCCGACTCCGGAGCCGTCAGAAACATCATAGACGAACATCATTCGGCGCATGACGCGCTCGGCGCCGGGATGATTACGATGGCGGCCGGCGTTGACCACGAACTGCCCTACGCGTACGGCTACGGCGAAGAACTTAAAAAAGCCGTCGCCGACGGCAGATTCCCGCTCAGCCGCATAGACGGAGCGGTGAAAAACGTTCTCGCCATGAAATTCCGCCTCGGTCTTTTCGAGAGGCCGTACGCTTCGGTCGACGCGCTTGAAAGTATCCACTCGGAAAAAGCCGCGTCGCTCGCGCTCCGGGCCGCTGAGGAGAGCGTCGTTCTGCTCAAGAACGACGGCGTTCTTCCGCTGTCCAAAAAAATCGGCAAAATTGCCGTCATAGGACCGAACGCCGATTATCCGAGACTCGGAGGATACGTTCCGAAGGGACCGGAAGAATACAGCGTAGGGATCAGGCAGGGAATAGAAAACGTCGTCGGCAAAGACAGAGTGATATACGCAAAAGGCAGCTGCGTGACCGTTCCGACCTCCGAGGGAGGAATCGAAGCAGCAGTCAGCGCGGCGCGCGAGGCCGACGTCTCGGTCGTCGTTCTCGGCGACAACTCGTCTTCGTTCTGGGGAGGACCGTGGGGCGACGAAGAGGGCGGCAACCCGCTCACCTGCGGAGAGGGCAACGACTCTGTCGATCTGCTTCTCCCCGACGTCCAGAGGGAGCTCCTCTCGGCTGTGAGTTCGGTCGGTAAGCCGGTCGTGCTCATCCTTGTCACGGGAAGACCCTACGTCATAGGAAAAGAGGCATCCGAATCCTCCGCCGTGATCGAGGCGTGGTACGCGGGAGAGCAGCAGGGAACCGCGCTCGCGAACATCATCTTCGGCGACGTGAACCCGTCCGGAAAACTTGACATCACTTTCCCGAAATCGACGGGAAGTCTTCCTTGTTATTATAATTACAAGCCGACGGCGCGCAAATGCGTCGCCGTTCCCGACGATCCGGACGAGCACTGGGTGTCGGACAACTACCGCGAAAACCCGATGGCCGAATATCCTTTCGGTTTCGGGCTGTCATACACAAAATACGAATACAGCGATCTCGAGGCGGACGGCGACAGCGTCTCCGTCACGGTCAGGAACGCGGGGGACAGAGCCGGAAAGGAGACCGTTCTCATGTTCCTGACAACGCATGAGCAGCCGGTCACTCCGAGGGTCAGACGCCTGAGAGGGATCAGAAAGGTATTTCTTGAGCCCGGACAGTGCGAAAAGATCGTCTTCCCGATCACCGACGCCGACGTTTCATACGTAGGGCAGAATATGAAATGGGAAAAGGCGACCGGGAAGTTCACCGTTTCGGTCGGCGGGCTTTACGCCGAGTTCGAGAGAAACTGAACGGAAAGACTGTTAAAGAGAGGTCAGATTATGAAAAAGATTATATCGGTATTTTTGGTTATCGCCATGATCGCCGCGTTCGCGGCTTGCCAGAACCCGGGGAACATCCCCGCCGGGACGTCGGGGACCCCCTCGGAGACCAAAGAGAAGCCCTCCGGCGACTCTTCGAAAAAAGAGGAGGCGACCGCACACTCCGAAGAGGTCACCACGGTAAAAGACGAGGAGACCGCCCCGAAGGAGGACGAGACCTCGGCGGCCGAGGAAGAATATACCGTCCCCGTAAAGCGCACGATCTACAGCACCGATACGAGAAATAAGATAGAGCTCTTCGATCACGGCGTTAACGCGAACGTTGTCGGGTCCTACAATCTCGGGAAGGGCTACGTCACGGACGGCGTCTTCGACTCCGACGGGATGCTCGAAGCTCCCGACACCGAATGGGATAAGATATTCATTGCCAGCAGCACGGAGGGGGCGCGCAAAACAAACGACGGCGAGCACACGTATTTCCCGTTCGTGAGCTACACGCGCGACCTCGTCATTAACGAATTCATTCTCGGCGACGTCACGCACTGGATCGCCGACGATTTCGGAGATTACACCCTTTTCACCGATTACGACCGTCTCGAGCTCTGGTATACAAGCAACCCGAACGGCGTCTGGACCAAATGGGACTGCGTCTGCGAGCCGTTTGAGAACCCCGACAACGGGGAACTCTGGGGCACGTACGCGCAGGGAATAAGGTTCAAGGGAGACGATATCACGGCAAGATACTTCGTCGTACGCGCGGTCGACCCTCAGCCCGACGAGCTCCTCTTCGTATGCAACTACGCGGCTCCCGCGGCGGTATATAATCCTCCTCCGGCGGACTGACCGGAATCAAACTGATTAAAAGGGAACGAGAAGCGTTCCCTGAGTATATAAAGGCAAAAACATGAAAAAAGCGGCAATTATCATAACTCTTCTCGCGCTGATCGTTTCGGTCTTCGCGTCGTGTCAGAACGCGCCCGCCGGCCCGTCCGACATAACGTCAAAACCTCCGGTCGTGACGGACGTGAAGACGGATCCGGTACCGGCGACCTCAGAAGAAAAGACCGAACCCGCCCCGGCAACGAGCGGGATCGCGACCGAATCGGCGACGGAACCGACACCCGAAACGAGCGAGATCGTGACAGACGAAATCACCGAACCGACGCCCGAGACGAGCGAGATCGTGACTGACGAGATCACCGAACCCGCCCCGGCAACGAGCGAGCTCGTGACAGATGAGACGACGGAAAAGGTGCCCGAGCCCCCGAAGGATCCCTTCGCAGGCAAGGAACTTGAGGTTTACAGAGAGATAACCCCCGGGACGATGTCGGTGAGCTCTTTTGAAATGAGGGGCTTCACTGTTTCCCCGGACGGCAAATTCGCCTACTGCGGATTCCTCCAGGGCGGGCGGCTTGTCGTCAAATACGACGTTGAGCACAGCTTTGCGGAAAAAGAGTCGTATAAGCCCGAGTCCGGCGACAACGAACTGTACTGCAAGGGCCTGGCGGCCGACGACCGCGGATACGTGTACGTAGGTATCACCCATAACGGGGAATCCGATATATCCGTCGCGGTCCTCGACGGAAACATGAATCAGATCGGCTACAGGACGGACGATCTCGGAGTGAGCAAGGCCGGTGTAAACGGAGTTGCGGTTCAGAAACTCGGCGGAAAATATCTTCTTTTCGCGGTGACGGGATACGATCTTGATTCCGTCCGCTGCTACGACGTGACCGATCCCTCGAATATTTCGCTCTTCGACGGGTTCGGTGAAGGCGGAGTCATGGCGTGGGCGACCGCCGGCGGCAAGGAAGACCCGAGCTACATAGCGGTCGATCCCGACGGAGTCGTTTACGTTTCGAGTGAAAAGGACAACGCGGTTTACAAAATCTCAAAGGACGGTAAAAAGTCCCTCGGAAAAGCAAGCGTAACGAAGGCCTTCGGGCTCTGCGAATACGGCGATTATATCTTCGCTCCAACCAAGAACGGCGGCGGTTCCGTCGTCGAGGTTCTTAAAAAGTCCGATCTTTCAAAGGTTTCCACCCTTAAATACGAGGATCAGAAGAACAACCTCTCCGACGCGGCGGTAGGCGGCGGCAAGCTCTTTGTCGGCGATCACGGCGACAACGTGAACGCTTCCGGCATCGTTCTCGGCGTCGAGCTCGGCTGATCGGGTCAAAACATTGAATAGCCCTTCCGGTCCCACACGCCGGACGGATATGATAAAAAATAAACTCCACAGGAGGACAACATGAAAAAATTTGCAGCACTTCTCATAGCTCTTGTTATGGTCCTGGCGGTATTTGCGTCATGCCAGACGAACGACGTCAAGCCCGGCGGCGACACGACGGTGCCGAAACAGACCGACGACAAGACGACGACAGAGGCCCCGGCGACCGAGCCGGCGCCCGCGACGAGCGAAATCGTGACCGACGAGGCGACCGAGCCGGTTGAAGATGGACTTCCGAAGGTCCGCACGATCTACAGCGCGGATAACCGTTCAAAGCTCCAGCTCCTCGATCACGGCGTTGACGGTCAGGTAGTAAACAGCTTCGTTCAGGGCAAAAACTTCGTCGTTGACGGCAAGATCGACAGCGACGGCAAGGTGGAAGCAGCCATCGCCGAATGGGACGTCATCGAAACGAACGGCGCTCAGTACACGAACGACGGAAGCCACACCTATTTCCCCTTCATCGGTTTCAAAAAGGACGTAACCATCAATGAGGTCATAATCGGCGACGTCTCCGCGTGGAGGGGAGACTATAATATCGAAACCGACCTCTACACCGACTACGCGGACCTCGAGATCTGGTATACCGACAACCCGAACGGCACCTGGACAAAGTGGGAATGCACCGCCTCGTCCTTCGAGAACCCCGACAACGGCATCCTTTACGGTTCGTATCCTCAGGGCATTTCCTTCAAGGGAGAGGACATCACCGGCCGTTACTTCATGGTTTACGATCCCGATCCTCAGGTAATCGAACTCTGGATCGCCTGCAACCTCGCGAGCCCCGCGGTTATCTACAACCCGCCGGCGGCTGACTGATAAAATCTCTGCCGTCCTGCCCTGAGCCGGACGGATATGATAAAAAAACTCCACAGGAGGACAATATGAAAAAATTTGCATCACTTCTCATAGCTCTTGTAATGGTCGTCGCGGTATTCGCGTCCTGCCAGAACCCCGGCAAAACCGACGACGGCAAAGGCACGACGGTGCCGAAACAGACCGACGACAAGACGACGACAGCGGCCCCGGCGACCGATCCGGCGCCCGCAACGAGCGAAATCGTGACCGACGAGGCGACCGAGCCGGTCGAAGAGGGACTTCCTAAGGTCCGCACGATATACAGCACCGACACCCGCTCGCTCCTCGAGCTCCTCGATCACGGCGTTGACGGCAAGGTCGTCAACAACCTCACTCAGGGCAAGGGCGTCATCGTCAACGCGACGATCGACGGCGACGGCAAGGTAGAGGCCGCCATCGCCGAATGGGACGTCATAAATACCAGTACGTCGCAGTACACGAACGACGGCAAGAACAAGTATCTCCCGTTCATCGGCTTCACCAAGGAGCTGACTGTCAACGAGTTCATTCTCGGCGACGTCACCCACTGGCGCGGAGAGGGCAACTACACGCTCTTCACGAATTACTCCAAGCTTGAGATCTGGTACACCGACAATCCGAACGGTACGTGGACGAAATGGGACTGCACCTGCGAGCCCTTCGAGAATCCCGATAACGGCATCCTCTGGGGAACCTACGCACAGGGACTTTCCTTCAAGGGCGCTGACGTGACCGCGCGTTACTTCCTCATGTATGACCCGGATCCTCAGGAAAACGAGCTCTGGTTCGTCAGCAACGTTGCCGGTCCTGCGGTGATCTACAACCCGCCGGCTGCGTAAATCGGCAATCGGACGTCAAACGTTAAAGCTGAAGGAAACGAAAAAACATGAAAAAGACGATAGCTCTTTTCATCGCTCTTGTGATGGTTGCTGCCGTTTTCGCCGGATGTCAGGGCGGGAACGCAAAGCCCGGCGGATGCTCGTTCTGCGGAGTATACGATCCCGCAAACGTGAAATGATCGGCCGCGCGGAGTTCGTTTACCTTTTGTATACTTTTCGGACATAAAAAAATAAGAATTCGGCTCTTTTGGTACTTTACAAAGAGTCCGGAATCTGCTATCATTTACGTATCAGAGCCCCCTTCGGGGGGACAATAAAAAACAGGAGAAAAAACAATGAAAAAAATCATAGCAATGCTTGTTGCGATCGTCATGTGCGCGAGCGTTATGGCCGTTGTTGGCAGCGCTGATTTTAAGCCCGGTATCACCAGTCAGCTTCCGAGCGGAGCAACAGGTGAATTCGCATGGCTCGGCGGTTATACCAGCACATACTGCCATAAGACGGCGTCCGGGACTGATCTCACGACCTTCCAGGGAAACAGGGAAGAGACAGGCGTTTCCGTCAGAGCCGCGACCTTTATCGATATGCATGAGTGGAATACCCTCTGTATTTACTGGCTCGGCGATTCATACGGCACAGCCGGACGTAAGTTCAACGGATTTGCCATCAACGACTGCGGCGATAAGAATCAGAGTGATTCTCATTCGACCGTCATGACCGCTGAAAAGGTCCTTAAGACATTTGAAATCTACACAACGAAGACAGTCGGCACATGGAACAGCTGGGAAAAGATCGGCATCAACGACGTTGAGTATAAGTGGGACAGTGATTCCAATGCCGGATACTGGCTCATGTGGTTCGACAGGGAAGTAACGACGGACGCGCTTCTCGTACACTTCGAGCCCGGTTCGGATGCCGTGGCTGCCGATATGTCGAAGGTCGCAACTCACGGCAACTACCTCGGCGGTCTCTATGACAGCAACGGCGTACATTCCGCTCCCGCTGCGGGCGGTGACGATCCCGCACCCGTAACCCCCACGCCGGTTGTTGAGAATACTCATCCCGATTTTGTCGGTATGGCAATGCAGCAGCCCTCAGGTGAGCGCACAACTTACCCTGGACCGTATGACCAGTCCGCTATTCAGAGTGTTCATTATAACCTCTATGCCAATTTCAACAATGGCGTGACCGCCGGAGGAATCAGCTTTACCGAAAACAACACCTCCACGGCGACGAACGGCAGCTGGTTTGCCGACGCTAAGATCTATGTCACGAACGAAAAGTGGTCCGAGGCACAGGGAAGCGCATGGAGCCTTGACGGAATGACTGAAGTGCCGGCCAAACATAGTGTTGACGGTCTTGTGCACACCTATAAGTTCGGTAAAGCCGTTAACGCCAAGACGATCCTTATCGTATGGGGCGGCGAAGCCGACGGCGGACACCTCCAGTTCAGCACGAGCAACGTGACGATTCTTGAACCCTCTGCCGATACCTCCGATATGCTCAGCATCTCAATAGCAGTCGCTTCCGTCGCCATCCTCGGCACGGCAGCCGCTATCGTTATGAAAAAGCGCAAAGAGGACTGAAAAAGATTTCTTAATAATCTTACTCCCGCCGCGGCGCACCCGCGGCGGGTTTCTTTTGTCGGTCAGGTTGTTTTATGGGACCGGCGGAGCCGGGAGTTTGAGCTGGGCGGAAAGAAAGGCTTCTCCCGGTATATTTTCGTCAACTGAAAAGATCAGGTAGCTTACGGCGAAGCCGGTGATGAGGTGTTAAAAGCACAAACAAACCGTCTTTGCAATGTGAAGCAGAACTATATCTCGCCTCGCCCTTCGGGAGAGGTGCCGAACGGAGAGAGGCAGAGAGGGTGAGGGTGCGACGCCCCTCTCAGTCGGCTGACGCCGACAGCTCCCCCTCAGGGGGAGCCGAGGTTCTTGCCTTCCCCCGCCGTGGGGAAGGTGGGCGGCGAAGCCGCTCGGATGAGGGTAAACAAACTGGCGATTATAGACGTTACACTATTGCTATGCGCTTGTTTTTCACCC
>JAFTDQ010000052.1 GCA_017454075.1 Clostridia bacterium | reverse complement strand
TGATCGTTATTTCACGTCATTGTTTTTTCAGCCACCTTTTGATGGCTTTATTGTTATACCTTCCAGCCGCCCGAACAAAAGCCAAGGATAATCTCGACTTTTTTTCATTTTCCTCTTGACTTAATGATAGTTGGCTCCTTTTATCAAAAAATCTATAACCGTTCATTCGTAATATACTTCGTAATCCGGGAGGGCTTCCCATTCCTTTGAGGACGTGAGGATATCCGTTATATATTTCACGACGTCGAGGAACTTCTGCCCTTTTTCATATTCCGATCTGTAGCTGAGACAGACGTTCGGCGCAGTTATCCGCTTCTCCGAGCCGCCGATCGTGACGTAAAGCTCTATCGTCGCCGAGGGCTCCGACGACACCCGTTCTTCGGCGTCCGGGGCGTTGAAGGGGTCGAACTCGTCGGGGTACGAAAAGACGTCGAGCCCGACTATCATTTTGTATATCTCGTACTGTTCGTCGAGCGACGGGCGGAAATACGTCACGTAGTTCTCGGGATGCGTAGCATCGGTCGTCTTGACGAGCTTTCCGGTCGAGAGGTCGTACGAGCTGATCCCGTAACAGCCCCATCTCACGCCGAAGCGGAATCCGCCGAGAATTACGTCGCTCATTTTCAGCGAGTTTTCGGTCGCCCTTCCCGGTATGAAGCTGCTGTCCGTCTCGATGAGAATCGCCCACGCCGCCATGTCTGCCGTGCCCATTTCCGGACATATTTTGTCGACAGACACCGTGAGATCGCCGTTTTCGTCGTTTTCGACCCCGGTCACCTTAAACCGGATCGAGCCGCTCCCCGAGTCGAACCTGACGACTATCAGATTTTTCTCGTCGAAAAAGGCGTCGTCGTAAACGCCGAGATCATTTACGATCCGGGGGACGTATTCCTTGTCGATCGTATTTTTTCTCGCGTAATCGAGATAAATATCCGAGATCGGTTTGAGGTCCTCCTTTGACCTCGCGACCGTGACGCTCCTCAGGGGATATTCCTCATTGATGTATGCCACTCTTTCGTACCGTATCCTGAGACCCGACGCGTCACATCCTCCGGGCGTTGCGTCCTCGACCGGCTCGCCCGAATTGAGCGCCGCCGGCGCTTTTTCGGACGGTCCGTTCATACATGAGACGAGCGCGGCGCCGGCGAGCATCGCGATCGCAAACAGTAAAAAGTATTTTTTCATCACGTTCCCTCCCGTTATCCGAGTTTTTTAAGAATGGAGTTCAGTTCCGCCAGGTCCCCGGCATTGAGGGCGACGGTCCTGCCGTCCGGCAGGGTGAGAACGTTCCCCGAGAGGACGTACCGCCCGGCGTATTCACCGTAGGCTACCGTTATCACCCTCCCCCCGTCGGAAGCGGAAACCACGTAAGAGCCGTATTGGCTGAGCGACGGGCTGCTGCCGATGGGGGCGTCCGAATTGACTTGCTGCCCGTTTTCCGCCGTTCGGTCGGTTTCGTCCGAATACGCTTCATCAGGCGTCACGGCGCCGGGCTTGTCCGTATCGAAGGAGTAGGTCTTTTCGGTGTCGAGGGGCGGGGCGACGGTCTTTTCTTCGCCGCACACCCTCGAAAGCAGGGCGTTGAGCTCGCCGTAGGCGCCGCCGGCCTCGGGCGGGACGCGGTCAATATCGACGGACTCACCGACGGCCTCATTAACCCCGACGGGGTTATTACCGTGCGCCTCGGCTCCTTTTGTTCCGGCGTTTTTTGCAATGATAAGAGCCGAGGGAATTGCCGCAAGGACCAAAACGGCGGAAAATACCGAGACCATCGCCGCCGTCTTTCTTCTTTTTTCCGCGCGCGCTTTCCCGCGGCGGAATATTTCGTCCCTGTATTCCGAAAGTTCTTTCATAATAATCCCTCCGTCAGCGATTCTTTCATCAGTTTTTTCGCTCTGAAGATAAGATTGTCGATCTGTTTCCGATTCTTTTTCATTATCTTTGCGGCTTCGCTGTAACTCATTCCCTCAAAGTACACGAGATGAACGGCGGTACGCATATCCCCGGGCAGCGCGGCGACCGCTTCGCGAAGTTTCTTTTTCTCTTCGCTTATCATCAACCGCTCGTCGAGGTCGGGGTCGAAATACCCGGCTGCGTTCTCGTCAAGACGGTTAATCCTGATTTTTTTCTCCCTTCGGAGAATGTCGATCGCCCGGCTCCGCCCGATCATATACAAATAGGTTTTCAGGGGAGTCCTGAAATTATAACGGCTTTTGTTCACGACGAGATCGGTGAAGGCGTCCATCGCGGCGTCCTCCGCCTGAGGAACGCTTTTCAGGATTCCGCTGAGAAAGTGAACGAGGCCGTAAAAAAGCCCGTTCATAAGCTCGTCAAAGGCGGCTTCATCGCCGCTTTGCCAGCGGCGGTAGCATTCCGCCCATTTGTCGATGCCGTTTTCCATCAGACGTCTCCCCGAGCCGGCAGCACCGTTCCGTCTCACATATTATACGAACGGCGCGCCGGTTTTCCTTATTGTTCAAAAAAAAAATTTTTACGGCTGCATTATATCATTTTGCTTTATGCGTGTCAAGCGCGGTTTCCGGATTCTTAACGGCTGCATAATGAGGGATAAAATAAAAAAGCGCTTGACACGCCGCGGAAATTGTGATATAATTCTGCCCGTTGCTGATGCGCCCTTAGCTCAGCAGGATAGAGCAACTGCCTTCTAAGCAGTAGGTCGACGGTTCGAATCCGCCAGGGCGCGCCAGGTGGGTGTAGCTAAGTTGATCATAGCGCCAGGTTGTGGCCCTGGAGGCCGTGGGTTTGAGTCCCATCACCCACCCCATATAAAATAATCCAT
>JAFTDQ010000051.1 GCA_017454075.1 Clostridia bacterium | reverse complement strand
TAAATGAAATAATAGAACGTCCCGCCGAGCATCGCCGCAATAAGCACCCAGACAACTATCTTCACGAACAGTCTGTTTTTATCCTGCCTCGTGTTGCCTCTTTTTGTTTTTTTATCCAGTGATATTGTACTCACCCCTTACAAGAATCTGTATTTGTGAAACGGCTCTGAGGCCCCTGCCGTCCGCCTTGGGGATAACAAGCAGGTGATTTCCGGAAAGCGTTTCACCGTTTGTAACGACAGAACCGGAAGTAGTATCGATAATTCCGGCGCCGTCCGAAATGTTTGAAGCGGACGTTATGACGGCCTCCGCCTCGCCTTCGACAGGTATTATCTCAAGAACGCCCTTTGCCATGATAGTCTGCCCCTGAGACAATGTCAGAAGAGTATAACTCGACTGATCAGACGGTTCAAGCTCGCTCTTTTTAACGTAATCCGCGTCGATTTTTTTCAGCACTTCGGTCATGATCTGCGGGCCGAGTACGTCGTTTGCATAGCTCAGCGAAATGAGAGGATCGTCCTTTGACGAATACAGATCGTCTGCCGCGACACAGATCAGCAATACGGCCGAGAGCATCGTCAGAGAAATGATCGTCCTGATAATTCTTTTCATGTTCCGGTCCTTTCTTAAAAGTCATTCAAGCGCCGGAAGCGCCTTTTTATCCTGTTCAGTAAGCGTAATCCCGGTAGAAGGGATCTTGTTCTTCCGATATCTCCTGACGTCGATACCGAGAGTTTCAGGATTTTTGGACACAAAAACAACTGAACCGCCCTTTTTGAAATTCATCAGAGCGGCGCCCTGAGCCGTTCTTGTGGTTTTCTCGGTAATCAGGGCGGTCGAAACGTACATCGCAGTCGCGTCTCCCGAAACAAAAACGTCGATCGGTTTCCCGGGTTCGATTACAACGCCGACGGGACGGCTCACCGTAGAGAAAGCGCCGGTTATACGTCTGCGGTTTGATTTTGTTTCATACGCCGACATCGGGATTCTTACGGCCTTGCCGTTTTCAAAGAAAATACAGGCCTTCCATTTCGGGTCGGGTTTATCGGTGAAGCACAGCATGGCGATCGCCCGCTCGCCCTCTGTATCGAATTTCAGTTTTGAGGGAACGTAGTCACCGAGCTGGGAAGCCTTTACCGGATCAAAATCATCGACCTTGGCGTTGTAGATCTGGCCCTTGTCCGTGAAGAACATAAGCTCCGCCGAGTTTGTTGCGTCGATAAGATCGGTAACGTAGTCGCCTTCCTTGAGCTTCTGTTCATCGTTTCCGCGATACGACTGGGTCGTGATCTTTTTGAAATACCCTTCCGCCGTGAATATCAGCTTGACCTTATAATCGTCAACGACTTCGTTTTCATCGTAGACTACGGCGTTGCCCTCGGGCACTATCACAGATTTTCTCAGCTGTCCGTATTTCTTTTTAATCTCGGTAAGCTGTGTTGCTATTACGTTCCCCAGACGCACGTCGGAAGAAACGGTCTTTTTAAGTTCTTCGATCTCGTTTCTAAGAGATTCGAGTTCCCTGACCCTGTTTACTATATACTCGCGGTTTATGTTGCGAAGTTTTATGTCGGCGACGTATTCCGCCTGTTCTTTATTGAGCCCGAAGCCGGCCATCAGATTCGGAACAACGTCTTTTTCAAGCTTTGTCTCGCGAATGATCCTTATCGCCTTATCTATCTCGAGCAGGATTATTCCGAGGCCGGTAAGAAGATTGAGCTTTTCTTTCTTTCTATCGAGTTCGAAAGAAAGATCTCGCCGGACGCAAACGCGTCTGAACCAGATCCATTCAAGAAGTATTTCCCTCACGCCCATCTGCTTCGGAGCGCCGTCTATCAGCAGATTGAAATTACAGTCGAAGGTGTCCTCGAGCGTCGTAAGTTTAAAAAGACGCGCCATAAGACGGTCGGGGTCGACTCCGCGTCTCAGATCGATAGTCATTCTGAATCCCCGGAGGTCTATCTCATCGCGGATATCGGATATTTCCTTTATCTTTCCCTCTTTGGTGAGAGCCGTTACCTTATCCATAACGGCTTCGATATTCGTCGAATAAGGGATCTCGTAAACGTCGATACAGTTCTGAGATTTATCGTAAGTGTATCTTGCTCTGACCTTAACGGGGCCGCGCCCGGTTTCAAAAATCTGGCGGTATTTTTCTCTGTCGTAGATGATCTCGCCGCCCGTCGGAAAATCCGGAGCCGTTATAATGTCCATGAGACGGTCGGAATCCGTATCGGGATTTTTCAGGAGTTTGATAGTCCCGTCACAGATCTCGCCGAGATTAAAGGAACAGATATTGCAGGCCATTCCGACGGCGACTCCGAGATTCGGAGAAACGAGAATGTTCGGGAACGCGGTCGGAAGCATCGTCGGCTCAAGCATCGTTCCGTCATAGTTTTCCGTCATATCTACGGCGTTTTTATCTATACCGCGGAATATCTCCTCGCAGAATCTGTCGAGTTTGCACTCCGTGTAACGCGGAGCGGCGCATACCATCGACGCGCTGTAATGTTTCCCGAAAGCCCCCTTTGAGTCGATCAGAGGATGAAGAAGCGACTCCTGCGCGCGGGTCAGACGTGCGAGAGTATCGTATATCGCCGCGTCCCCGTGAGGATTGAGCTTCATCGTCTCCCCGACAACGTTGGCCGATTTTGTCCTTCTGTCCTTCAGAAGCCCCATCAGATACATCGTATAAAGCAGTTTGCGGTGAGACGGTTTAAAACCGTCTATACCCGGGATTGCTCTTGAAACGATTACGCTCATCGCATAGGGCATGAAGTTTTTTTCGACAGTTTCGTTTATCGGCTGGTCCTCTATCGGAGCTTCCGAAAAATCAAGCGTTAACTGATCCGTCTGTTTTTTTCTTGCCATTGCCTTCCTTTATCCTGAAAAAGATCAAATCTTAAGCGTGCTGAAGCCCGCCGCTTTAATAAGTCTGTTGAAAACGGCGAAACCGACTCCGTTTTTGTCAGGCATCCTCGCGTATATATGCTTGACTCTGCCCCTGACTTCCGGTGAATCAAAGTATCTCAGACAGGTGAATATGTTTCTCGCCTGTTCATCCGAATGATGTTCTCCGCCCATTGAAATTCTGAATTCAGATATAATGAGCGGGAAGTCTTCGTCAAAGCAGATAACACCGCAGTCCGGCTCGCGGTTCACAAACTCAATAAAAGAATCCCTGTCTGCGTCAACGACCGTAAGAGGCTCTGACGGAGCATAATGACGGTATTTCATTCCCGGAGCCAGCGGAACGCCGCTGAACCGGGACAGCACCGCGGGATCTATTTCAATATCATCACAAACGGCGGAGAGCATCTCAATCGTTACCGCGCCCGGCCGAAGAAGTTTCAGACTCTTTCCGTCCCTGTCCGCCATGACGATCGTGGATTCCACTCCGTGAAGACAGTCTCCCCCGTCGATTATGCAATCGATTTTTCCGTCAAGATCGTTCACGACGTGTGAAAAGCTCGTCGGACTCGGTCTTCCCGAAATATTTGCGGAAGGGGCGGCAACGGGGCCTCCGAAAAGCTCGATAAGATCATGCGCCGCTCTGTGAGAAGGAACTCTAATACCGACTGTTCGAAGCCCCCCCGTAACCGTATCGGGAATAATATCCTTTTTCGGCATTATTACGGTTATCGGTCCGGGCATGAATTTCTCGGAAATTCTGTAAAACATTTCGCCGGTATAACAGTATATTTCCGCGTCCGAGGGGTCGGCCAAATGAACAATAAGCGGATTGTCGGAGGGCCTGCCCTTTGCCGCGTAAATCCTCGCTGCCGCCGTGGAGTCGAGCGCGTCGCCGCCGAGGCCGTAAACGGTCTCCGTCGGGAAAGCGACAAGACCTCCGGCGCGGAGTATCGAAGCCGCCGGTATCAGATCCTCCCTCGCGCCGTATACAATTTTAAGTGTTTTCATCCTTGTTTCCGCTCATCTTCGCGGCGTTTTCCGCGGCAGCGAGCGCTTCCGTGATCCCGTTCAGACGTCCGTTGAGGACGCCTTCCAGATCGTGAGTCGTATATCCTATTCTGTGATCGGTAACCCGGCTCTGAGGAAAATTAGATGTTCTTATTTTCTCAGAACGGTCTCCGCTTCCGACCTGAGAGCGTCTGACGTCGGCGATAGCGCCGTCAGCCTGACGTTTTCTGATGTCGTAAAGCCGGGAGCGGAGCACGCGCATTGCCTTGTCCTTGTTTTTAAGCTGCGAACGCTCGTCGCGGCATTCGACAACAAGACCGGAAGGCAGGTGTGTGATCCTGACTGCAGATTCGGTCTTGTTTATGTGCTGTCCGCCTGCGCCGGAGCTTTTTATCGTGTCGATCCTGAGCTCGGAAGGGTCGATTTTGACCTCTACTTCCTCGGCTTCCGGCAGCACGGCGACCGTAGCGGTCGAGGTATGTATCCTGCCCTGCGATTCGGTGTCCGGAACGCGCTGGACGCGATGAACGCCGCTTTCAAATCTGAACGAAGAATACGCTCCCTCGCCCTCGACGGTAAATGAGATTTCTCTGTATCCCCCGAGTTCGGTATCGGTAGATCCGATCTTGCCGACAGTAAAACCGCGCGAGGCCGCGTACATACAGTACATCCTGTATAGCTCCCCGGCGAACAGCGCCGCCTCTTCGCCGCCCGCGCCGGCCCTGATCTCAACAACGACGTTCCGATCGTCGTCAGGGTCCTTAGGAAGGAGAGCGGTCTGAAGCTTTGCCCCCGCCTCGGCGAGTTTTTCTCTTGTCTCAGCGGCTTCCGACGAAGCGATTTCCCTGATTTCAGCGTCGGGATCGAAGGAAGAGATAGACTCGAGCTGAGCAAGCTCTTTTTTCAGCCTTTCCGCCTCCCGGTACGCATCGACCACGGGACGAAGGATTTTCAGCTCCCGTGTGATCGATGCGACCCTCGATGGGTCTGAAGCAACGCCGGGGGACGAAAGACTGTCAGTCAGCGCGTCGAATCTGACGCATATCTCCCCGACCCTGTCAGTCATGTCAGCTGATAAAGGCGAGGCACGCCTTGTACGTCATATAAAGATCGAGCTTTGAAATCGCCTCATAAGGAGCGTGCATGGAAAGGACCGGCACGCCGATGTCGATCGTGTCGATATTTTCGTTCGCGATGAACTTTGCAACGGTTCCGCCGCCGCCCTGATCGACTTTTCCGAGCTCGGCCATCTGCCACACCACGCCGTTTTCATTAAGTACGTTTCTTATATAAGCTGCAAACTCGGACGAAGCGTCGGACGTGCCCGATTTGCCGCGCGCGCCCGTGAACTTTGAAATCACTACCCCGCAGTTTGCGAAGCAGGCGTTGGCCTTTTCATACGCGCCAGCGTAGTTCGGATCAAACGCTGCGTTTACGTCGGCGGAGAGGCACTTTGAGTTTGCCTTTACGACTCTTATATTAGCGTCTCTGGAATCGCAGATCTCGCCGAGTATGTCAATAAAGATTTTGCTCTGCATGCCGCTCACGCCCTCGGACCCTGTTTCCTCCTTGTCCGCGAAAACGCAGATCACGGTCTTGCGCTCATCCTGCGAATCAAAGGTCGCCGTCATTTCGGGATACGCGCACGATTTATCGTCATGGCCGTATCCGGCAATAAGAGAACGGTCAAGTCCTATGTCGCGCGCTTTGTAAGCCGGAACGGCGGTCAGCTCGGCGGTTATCAGATCCTCTTCCGTTATATCGTATTTTTCGTTGAGAATGCGGAGAAGATTAAGCTTGATAGCGCCGTCGGTCTCCTCGTCGCGATACGGCTCGGTACCGAGTATGATATTCAGCCCTTCGCCGGGTATGGCCTCTGCAAGCGTTTTTGACATCTGATCCTTTGCAAGATGAGGAAGTATATCGGTTATATAGAAAATCGGGTCCTCATCCTCTTCTCCGATACAGACGTCGACAACAGAACCGTCAGCCCTGACAACTACTCCGTGTATCGCAAGGGGTATCGTCGTCCACTGATATTTCTTAATGCCGCCGTAATAGTGCGTTTTAAGCATCCCGAGACCGCTGTCCTCGTAAACGGGATTCTGTTTCAGATCAATCCTCGGGGAATCAACGTGTGCGGCCATGATATAAACGCCGTTTTCAAGCGGCTCCGTACCCATCTTGATAAGAAACAGGGATTTTCCGCGGTTGTTGTAATAATATCTTCCGCCAACCTCGAGCGTATCTCCGAGATGATATTCGGTAAATCCGCGTCTCTCGGCAAGTGCGATTCCGTATTTTACAGCGTCTCGCTCGGTCTTTGCGTTGTCGAGAAACATCTTATAAGACTCGGCATATGCAAACGATCTCTCCAGTTCGTCCTCTGTTATCGATTCGTATGCGCTTTTGTTTTTATACTGAAGCGCCTCTTTCAGTTCCTTTGCGTCCATTATAATATTCCTTTCGGTTTTTTATCTCGTTATCTGCTTATCTGCGCCTTCCGCGCGGTCGGAGTTTTATGCTTAAATGAGAAATCTCATCGAGCATGTCGCAGAAAAGCCCTACCCTCTCCTTGAGCGAACTTTCGGATTTTGATGAATTATCAATAACGTAGTCCGCCTGCATGACGTACCAGGGATCCGGCTTTTGTTTTCCGAGACGTGCGGCAATCGCATCATCCGTGATACCGTCCCGGCTTTTAAGTCTCGTTATCTTCGTCGCCGTGTCGCAGGTGACGGCGACGTTGATGTCGCAAATTCTGTCAAATCCGGCTTCAAAAAGCAGCGGTGCGTCAATGACTGCGACCGAAACCCCGGACAGTTTCATTTTTTCGATCCAATCGAGAGTTTTTATCCTCACGTGTTTATGTGCGGTGTCGTTCATGAGACGGTAAACATCGTCAGATGAAAAAGCGAGCTCACGAAGTTTTTTTCTGTCAATCGAGCCGTCCGGAGACAATATCCCGCGACCTATCTTTTCGACCATTTCGGCGGTACATTCCGTCCCTGCCGAGTAAAGCTCGTGACACACCCTGTCCGTATCGAGACACGAGTATCCGTGCTCTTCAAACAGAGACGAGATATATCCTTTTCCCGAGCCGGAACTTCCGGTCAGACCGACGATTATCATAGTTTTATCCTCGCCGAATTTTCTGACGCCGACATGTACGCCTTTTCGATAACAGACTGAACGTAAGCCCCGTCCGCAAAGTCGGCGCAGATATAGTCGGTTTTTATCCCCACCGCCTTCGAAAGAAACGCGAACATCGAATTAACGTGCGTCATCGGCCAGCCCACCGGCGCTTTCTGAGACGGGAAACAGCCGCCGGGCGACGGATACTTTCCTATGCAGTCGATAAGGGTGAACCCGCTGTCTCCTCCGAGAACTCCGTCAGCCCTTTCACCGTCGTAAAAACGGAGATAATTCGGCTGCATCATAGAGTAAGAAAGCGCGCCTTTCGTGCCGTAGATCTCAAATGAAAGATCGTCGTTTGTTCCGAAAGCGACACGGCTCGCCTCAAAACACGCGACGCCGCCTCCCGAAAGACCGGCTGTAATGAAAAATGCGTCGTCGAGCTCTCTGCTGCCGTTACGATATAATCCTCTTCCGCTGAGATCCGAGATCTCTTCGCAGCATATGTAGCGGCTGAGATCGACGATGTGAGAACCGAGGTCCTGCAGAGCGCCGCCGCCGCTGAGACGCGGATCGCATTTCCATCCGCGGCGGGAAGCGGCGGATGACCCTGCGTGAAGATATCTGAACGAACACGATACGATTTCCCCGATTCTTCCCTGCAAAACAATATCTCGGGCCCTCATGGATCCCGGAAGAAAACGGTAGTTGAAGGCGACGCCGCACGGAGTATTCTTCTCCTCGGCAAGCCGTCTGAGCTCGTCTGCTTCTGCAAACGTGACAGCAAGCGGCTTTTCGCAATATACTGGCTTTCCGACGGAAAGCGCCAAACGCGCCTCGGGAAAATGAAGGTAATTCGGCGTGCAGATATCGACAATGTCAACGTCATCCCTTGAAATAAGTGAAACGTCCGACTTTTCGGGTTCGCAGGAAAGGACCCGGGACGCGGAATACGTGCTTTCGGGAGTCGACGAAACCACGGCTGTGTATTCCGAAAAGATACGGGGATCGGCGTAGGGGAAAAACAGCGGAAGATTTTTAACAGCGTAAAAATGCGCCCTTCCGATACGTCCGTAGCCGATCATTCCGAGTTTCATAAAAGCAGTCAGTCCCCGAGCGAGGATTACCTCCGAAGTATTCGTTCTATTATATCATAACCGGCCGGTAATTTCAACTGCCGGAGAAAAAAACAGAGATAACAACGACAAGCGAATCTGTGCCGAGGGTTTTTATTACGGAAAAACAAGATGAAAGTATCCGCCCGCGTCAGAAAACCGGTTTATGCAACCGCCGGTTGACAATTTTTTTACGGATTTCAAAGTCATGTTGGTTGTAAAAAGCGGACGGTTGGTGTATTATATTATGCGGCAACAAAAAAAATCAGACTCAGAGGACACAAAATAATGACTCTCGGCAGAAAAATAACCAATCTGCGCTCGCTTGCGGGCATTTCGCAGGAAAGTCTCGCTGAAAAGCTCTCGGTTTCAAGACAGTCGGTTTCAAAATGGGAAACGGGACAGGCAACACCGAAAATGGAAACTCTTGTTTCCATATGTAAAATATTCGGGATAACTCTCGATGATTTCATGAGGGAAGACGTTTCTCTCGCCGCGTCTGGCGACATGACAAAGAACGGCGAAAAGCACAGATATTTCGGCACCGACGGATTTCGCGGAGAGGTCAGCTCGGTGCTGAACTCCGATCACGCGTACAGGATAGGGCGTTTCCTCGGCTGGTACTACTCTTCTCCGCTTTCGGGATGCCGTAAACTGAATTACCGACCCCGTATCGTAATCGGGAAAGATACGAGGCGGTCGAGTTATACGATCGAATACGCCCTTGCGGCGGGTCTGACCGCCT
>JAFTDQ010000050.1 GCA_017454075.1 Clostridia bacterium | reverse complement strand
CGGACGGGAGTCTCACGCTCGGGGAGGCACGCGAGATACTCGCTCACTTCTTCATAAAGGGATGCGAGTGGATCTGCGGAGAAAAGACTATCTCGGGAGACGCCCAGCATTACCAGAACCTCGTCATCTCGGGAGTGGGAGAGGACGGAAAGGACGTCACGAACGAGGTCACCTACCTCGTCCTCGATATAATCGAAGAATTCGGCATCAGCGATTTTCCGACAACGGTGCGGCTGAACAGCCGCTCCGATCCCAGGCTCGTGCGGCGCGTCGCCGAGGTCATGAGATACGGCGGCGGTACGCTCGCCGTATACAACGAAGATCTGATAATCCGGGCGCTCGTTTCACGCGGATATCCCGCGGACGACGCCGTGCGGTTTGCGAACGACGGCTGCTGGGAGGTCCAGATCCCCGGCAAAACCTATTTTATCTACCGCCCGTTCGACATGCTCCGGATACTTCAGCGCGACACGCTCGGAGACTACGAAAAGAAACTTGATTATCCGGATTACGAATCCCTTTACCGGGCGTTCGTCAAAGACCTGAAACGAGATCTCGACTCTTTCGCTTCGGAGGTCAGGGGATCGTTTTTATCGGCAGACCCGTGGGTCTGGGGCGACCGGATCCCGTGTACCGCCGTTTCACTGTTCGAGGACGACTGTATCGGAAAGGGATATTCATACCTCGAGGGAGGGCCGGTCTATAACGTGCTTTCGCCTCACGCGGGCGGGCTTGCCGACACGGTGAACAGTCTGTTCGCCCTGAAAAAGCTCGTTTACGACGAGAAGAAAATTTCCCTGAACGATTTCATGGAGGTCCTTGCCGGAAACTGGGAAGGATACGAGCCGCTCAGACAATACGTCCTCACAAAATACGAGTATTACGGGAACGACAGCGAAGAGGTCGATTCCGTCTGCCGGCGGCTGCTTTCCGACTTTGCCGGGATCTGCGATTCCCTCGGCGGGAAAACCGCTTTCGACATGCCGGGAGGGGTGAGCACCTTCGGAAGACAGATCGAATGGTCCGGAAGCCGCCTCGCCTGCCCGTACGGCAAAAAGAAGGGCGAGATCCTCGCCGGAAACGCCTCTCCCACGCCGGGGACCGATACCGTAGGCGCGACGGCGGCCGTCAGATCATACTGCAAAAACGAACTCGAAAAGCTCACGACGGGGGCGGCTCTCGATCTGAAGCTCCTGCCTTCGTCCGTTGATGGCGAGGAAGGGCTCGACGCCCTGTCTTACCTTCTCACGGGATTCGTTTCACTCGGAGGTTTCTTCATGCAGCCGGACGTCGTCGACGCTTCAGTGCTCAGGGAGGCTCAGGCGGAACCGGAGAATTATCAGAATCTCTCGGTTCGCGTCTCGGGCTGGAACGCGAGGTTCGTCACCATGAACAAAGAATGGCAGGACATGGTGATTGAACAGATCGAGGGGGGCGGAAAATGATATCGGACGGGGACGTTGAGCTCAGCGTAACGGAGATTCAGCGCTTCTGCATGCGCGACGGCCCCGGAATAAGGACGACGGTCTTTTTAAAGGGTTGTCCGCTCAGGTGCGCGTGGTGCCACAATCCGGAGACGCAGAGCAGAAAAAAACAGCTCCTTTTTTTCGAAAAGAAATGCATCGGATGCCGCGCCTGCTCTGCCGTGTGCGAAAACGGCGTACATTCTTTCGGCGAAAGGCATTTTCTTGACAGAGAAAAATGCGTTGCGTGCGGAGCGTGCGCCGACGTATGCCCCTCATCCGCCCTTGAGATATGCGGGAGGACCATGACCGTGCGCGAGATCGTACGGGAAATAAAAAAAGACTCCGCGTTCTACGGAGAAAAGGGCGGGATGACCGTCTCCGGAGGAGAACCTTTTTTCAGCCCGGAGGGTCTGACGGCTCTGCTCCGCGAATGCAGGAGAGAAAAGGTATCGACGGCCGTCGATACCTGCGGATATTTCCCCGGCGACCTTCTCGGGGAGACCGTACCGCTGACAGATCTTTTTCTCTGGGATTTAAAGGATACCGACCCTGCGCGTCATAAAAGATATACCGGCGCGGAATTGTCTCCCATAATCGACAATCTGCGTCTCGCGGACAGTCTCGGCGCGAAAATACGGCTGAGATGCATCCTCGTGAACGGAGTGAACACGGAGGAGCGGCACTACGAAGCGGTGCGCAGGATAGCGTCGTCCCTTCACAACCTCGCCGGCATCGACGTAATACCCTATCACGCCTATTCCGGCGCCAAATCAACCTATCTCGGCCTTCCTGACAGCGGAAGAACGGAATGGATACCGTCCGAAAAAGAGACGGAAAAGGCAAGAAAAATAATCGGAGCGAAATAAAAAACGAGGCGGGCGCGCGCCCGCCTCGGATTTTTGTATTCTTCGGCATCCCCGCCGTCCTCTTCCTCTTCGTCTTCGTCTTCGTCGTCGTAATAATCGTCGTCTTCGTCTTCGCCGTAATAATCGTCAAGCTCGTAGAGCTCCGATTCCACGTCGCCGAGATCGTGATCGAGCTCGTCGAGATAATCGTAGATTCGGTCGTTCTCCTGCTTGAGATCAGCGACTTCCGAGGCCATCTCGTCAAGCGCGTCGATTATCGCGGAGATGAGCTTGCCCTCCGGCTTTTCCTCGTCGATCCTGAGCCCTGCGAGGAGCCCCTTGAGATATGCGGTCTTTTCGGTGATGTTCATTTTGTATCTGGTATAATTAAATAGTCCCCCAGCAAGAGAATTCAATTATACGGTTCTCCTTTTCAAAATTGG
>JAFTDQ010000049.1 GCA_017454075.1 Clostridia bacterium | reverse complement strand
CTCGGCTCCCCCGAGTGACCGAAACCCCGAAAACTCACTGCGTTCGTTTCCGGGAACCCGGTCGGGAGCTGTCGGCGTCAGCCGACTGAGGGGGGGTGCCGGCGGCGCCTCTCACCCTCTCCGCCTCGCATTCGCTCGGCACCTCTCCCGAAGGGCGAGGCGAGTTATAGTTCGGCTTCACATGATAAAGACATTTTTTATATCGGCATAACGCAAACTCTTGGCTTCCCCCGCTGTGGGGAAGCTGGCATCCGAGCGTAAGCGAGGATGACTGATGAGGGTGAAAAACAAACGCATAGCAATTATGTAAAGTCTATAATCGCCAGTTTGTTTACCCTCATCCGCCAGCCTTGCGGCTGACCCCGCGGCGGGGTCCTCAAAGCGAACGGAGTGAGCTTTGGGGTTCAAGCCTGTCCCAAAGGGCGAGGCGAGTTAAAGTTCGGCTTCACATCATAAAGACGGATTCTCTTTGCCGACAAAACGCATTATCGCCGTACAAAAAAGCAGACCGGCCGGGCCGGTCTGCTTTTAAGTTGTTCCGTTTTCGGGGCGCCGGCGGGGCGCGCCGCCCCGTCACATGCCGGCGATGTCTTCCTCGGAAAGCATTTTTACGCCGCTGTCGGCGAGAATGCGTTCGGCTTTTGCGTTGTTCCTCGCCCGGAGGACAAGATAAGCTCCGTTTGAAGTGCCGGGAGTCACGAAGGCGTACATATATTCGAGATTGACGCCGCCCGCCGAAAGCAGGTCGAGCACCTTCGCGAGCGATCCGGGCTCGTCTTCAAGCTCAACGCCGAGGACGTCGCTCACCTTGAGGATCACATGATTGTTTTTCAGGGCTTCGGAGGCCTTTCCGATATCGTTGACTATCACGCGGAGGATACCGAAATCCTGATTGTCGGCTATCGAGACGGCACGCATGTTCACGCCTCCCCGGGACAGAAGAGAAACGACCTCGGCAAGCGCGCCCTGTCTGTTTTCCACAAATACCGAAAGCTGTTTTATAAACATATCCTCAAAACTCCTTATATCAGATTCCTGCGGTCGATTACCCGCTTTGCCTTGCCCTCCGAACGGGCGATGCTTCCGACCGCCACGAAGGTGACCTTTGCGGCGACGCCCAGGACGGACCTGAGCCTGTCCGCAAGCTCGTGCTCGAGATTCTTGATTTCGGAAACGGTATCGGAGAAGACGTTTTCGGTGATCTCCACCTGTACCTCAAGCGTATCGAGCAGCCCGCTGCGCTCGACTATGATCTGGTAATTTGGCGACAGACCCATCTGAAGGAGCACGGTCTCGATCTGCGACGGGAACACGTTCACGCCGCGGATGATAAGCATATCGTCGATCCTCCCCATGGGCTTTGACATTCTGGCAAACGTCCTGCCGCAGGCGCATTTTTCGTGCGTGACCGTTCCGATGTCCTTGGTGCGGAAACGGATAAGCGGGAACGCCTCTTTGGTGAGGCAGGTGAAGACGATCTCGCCCTTTTCGCCGTCCGGCACGGGCTCGTGAGTTTCCGGATCGAGGATCTCGATTATAAAATGATCCTCGTTGACGTGCATGCCGTGCTGTTCTTCGCACTCGTACGCGACGCCGGGACCCATGATCTCGGTCAGACCGTAGATGTCGTACGCCTTTATATTCAGGGATCTTTCGATGCTCCTGCGCATTTCCTCTGTCCACGGCTCGGCGCCGAAAATGCCGGCGCGAAGCGGGAGTTTTTTGGTGTCGATCCCCTCTTTTGCCGCCGATTCGCCGAGATACATCGCATAGGACGGGGTGCAGGCGATCACGTCGGATCCGAAATCCTGAAGGATCGTGAGCTGCCTCGCCGTGTTCCCCGAGGAAACGGGGATGGAGGTGCATCCGAGCCGCCGCGAGCCCTCGGCGATCCCGAGACCGCCGGTAAACAGACCGTAGCCGTATGCGACGTGTACCTTATCGCTCTTTGTGACCCCGGCCGCGGCGAGCTGGCGGGCGACGATATCGCCCCAGACGTCGAGGTCGTTCTGAGTGTAGCCGACGACTATCTGTTTGCCGGTCGTGCCGGACGACGCGTGCAGACGGGCGACCTCCTCCATAGGAACTGCGAACATCCCGAAGGGATAGGTGTCCCTCAGATCCTGTTTTGACGTGAACGGGAGCTTGTACAGATCGTCGACGCTCTTTACGTCGTCGGGCGTGACGCCCGCGCTGATCATGCGCTCCCTGTATACCGGCACTTTTTCATAAACGCGCCGGACGGTTTTTACGAGGCGTTCGCTCTGCATCCTGCGTATCTCTTCGCGAGACGCCTGCTCGATTTCGGGCTGATAACAGTAACCCATGTTTTTTCTCCGATCTTTCGCCGACTTGCGGCGTTATGTCTGCGGCGTTTCCCCGCGACCGAGCAGAAACGCCTTTTTGTTGATCTCAACGAATTTCGGCGCCACGGTTTCCTCTATCGCGCCGAGCCAAGTTTCCCTGTCAAACGGGAAGTAAAGCGACAGCCGGCCCATAAGAACGATGTTGACCGCCCTGACGCTGCCGGCTTCCCCGGCAAGCGAAAGCGCGTCGACCTCGTCCACCCTGACCCCTTTGGCCTTCAGTTCTTCGAGAATGCCCTCGGGGTATTTCGCGCTGCCCGTGATGACAGGCATCGGGTCGATCTGCTGAGTATTTACGACGATCCGCCCTCCGGTCCTGAGCATCGGCGCGTGACGCGCCGCCTCGAGCTTTTCAAACGAAACTATGAAATCGGCCTCTCCCTCCGACACGAGCGGAGACCGGACCGTGTCGCCGTAACGCACGTACGTGACGACCGAGCCGCCGCGCTGGCTCATTCCGTGGACCTCCGACACCTTGACGTCGAAGCCCTCCTTTACCAGAAGGTGACCGAGAAGCTTGCTCGCGAGCAGACTTCCCTGTCCGCCCACTCCAACGATCATGATATTTACGGTTTTCATTTCTCATTCCCTTCCTTTGCGGAGCCGGCGTCGCCTATGGCTCCGAACGGACAAAGCTGCCCGCACACGCCGCATCCGACGCACTGCGTGACGTCGATTACCGCCTTGCCGTCCTTCATGGAAAGCGAAGGGCAGCCGAGCTTCATGCAGCTTCTGCATGAGCGGCAGGCGTCGCTGTCGACCCGGAGCGCCGGCTTCGGTTTTACGTATTTCAGGAGCATGCAGGGGCGCCTTGAAATGATGACGGACGGTCCGTCCGCCGCCAGCTCTTCCCTGACAGCTTTTTCGCATTCTTTGAGGTCGTAGGGATCGACCACCCTGACGCGGTTTATGCCGAGCGCGGCGCACAGGTTTTCGAGATTCACCTTTGCGGCGGGATCGCCCTTGATATTGTATCCGGTTGTGGGGTTCTGCTGATGTCCCGTCATACCTGTTATCGAATTGTCGAGGATGATGACGACGGAGTCGGAGGCGTTGTACGCTATATTGACGAGCCCCGTCATTCCCGAGTGCATGAAAGTGGAATCACCGATCACGCAGACGGTTTTCCGTTCGCTTTCGGCGCCCCTCGCCTTGTTGAAGCCGTGTATCCCCGAAACCGAGGCGCCCATACAGAGCGTGGAATCGAGAGCGTTAAGCGGCGGGGCGGCCCCGAGCGTATAACAGCCGATGTCCCCGAGGACGGTCAGTTTCAGCTTCGCGAGGACGTAGTACATCCCGCGGTGAGGACAGCCGGGGCACATCACGGGCGGACGTCCGGGAACGGGAGAATCCGCGGATACAGTTTCCGGCGTTTCATTCAGAAGTATCCTGCGGATATCCTTCTGAGAAAATTCGCCGATCGGCGGAAACAGGCTTTTGCCCTCGGGATCAAGACCTATGTTTCTCAGATGAGTTTCAATAACGGGATCGAGCTCCTCGATAACGATCAGCCGTTTCACCCGGCCGGCAAAATCAAGGAGCGCTTTTACGGGCATGGGGTTTATCATGCCGATCTTGAAGACGGAAACGTCGTCTCCGAAGACCTCCTTTACGTACTGATAGCACGTGCCGGACGTGACGATGCCGATCTCGCTGTTTTCAGCGATGAAGCAGTCGTTGAACGGGCAGTTTTCCGCGTATTCGGTGAGCTTTTTCGTCCTCTCCTCGACAATGGGGTGCTTTTTTCTTGCGTAGCCCGGCATCATAATATACTTTTCGGGCTGTTTTTCATAAGGCAGGAGTTCCCTTTCCGCGCGCTCGCCCACGTCGACGATGCTCTGACAGTGAGCGATCCTCGTGCAGGTCCTTATCATAACCGGCGTGTCGAAGGTTTCCGAAAGCGAAAACGCCTCCTTTGCGAAGCGGTACGCTTCGGACGAATCGGCGGGCTCCAGCATCGGCACCTTCGCCGATATCGCGTAATGCCTCGAATCCTGCTCGTTCTGAGAGGAATGCATGGCGGGGTCGTCCGCGACGCAGAATACGAGGCCGCCCCGGACCCCGGTATATGACATCGTGAAGAGCGGATCCGCGGCGACGTTCAGACCCACGTGCTTCATCGCGCAGGCCGCGCGCGCCCCGGCGAGCGAGGCGCCGAAGGCGACCTCCGCCGCCACCTTTTCGTTCGGAGCCCATTCGCTGTATATTTCATCATATTTGGCGGCGAACTCGGTGATCTCGGTCGACGGAGTGCCGGGATAGCTCGAAACGACTCTCACTCCCGCCTCGTACATCCCGCGCGCGATCGCCGCGTTCCCTATCAGAAGCTGTTTCATCTGTGTTTCCCGCTTTCTCAGGATTTGTTCTGCGCGTCGACGAGATTTGAGGCGCCGTAAAGAGCGCGCAGTTTCGGTTTCTCGATCTTGCCCGTCGCATTGCGGGGAACGGGCGCGAGAATGAATTTTTTGGGCCGCTTATAACGCGGCAGCTGATGGCAGAAGGCCTCGAGATCCGCTTCCCCGCAGGCGTGGCCTTCCTTTATCTCGACGATCGCCGCGGCGATCTCGCCGAGACGGTTGTCGTGAAGACCGATCACGGCGACGTCCTTCACGTCCGGGTGGGACGAAATGAAGTCCTCGATCTGGACGGGATATATGTTCTCGCCGCCCGAAATGATGACGTCCTTCTTGCGGTCAACGAGGTATATGAATCCCTCGCTGTCCTGCATCGCCATATCGCCGGTGAAGAGCCAGCCGTCCCTGAGGGTATCCGCCGTTGCCTTCGGGTCGTTGTAGTATTCGACCATCACGCCGTCGCCCTTAACGCAGAGCTCGCCGACGTCGCCCTTCCTGACCTCGTCGCCGTTCTCGTCGACGATCCTGACCTGCCAGCCGTAGCCCGGGACGCCGATCGCTCCGACCTTGCGGGTGTTTTCGACCCCGAGATGGACGCATCCCGGTCCGATGGATTCGGACAGACCGTAGTTGGTGTCGTACTGCATATTCGGGAAGTACTGCAGCCAGCGCTTCACGAGACTCTGCGGCACGGGCTGCGCGCCAATGTGCATGAGACGGAGCTGATCGAGCTTATAATCGCTCAGACTGATCTGCCCGTTATCGAGCGCCAGCAGGATATCCTGCGCCCACGGGACGAGGAGCCAGAGGATCGTGCACTGTTCTTCCGAAGCGGTTTTGAGGATATATTCCGGTTTCGTGCCCTTCAGCAGGATCGCCTTGCCGCCCGAGAGAAGCGAACCGAACCAGTGCATTTTCGCGCCGGTGTGATAGAGCGGCGGGATGCAGAGAAATACGTCCTTCGCCGTCTGTCCGTGGTGATTCTGTTCCACCCTGCAGGAGTGCATCAGCGCCCTGTGCCGGTGAAGGATGGCCTTCGGGAAGCCGGTCGTGCCCGATGAAAAGTATATCGCAGCGAGATCGTCGTCGCTGAGCTTCAAGTCGGGAGAGGTGGACGGCATATCTGCCGTCATATCCTTGTAATCCTCGGAAAACGACGGATGCTGACCGTCGCCCACGTAGATCATGTGGCTGTTTTTGCCGATGGTTTCGTATATGTCCTCGAGACGGCTTATGAACTCCGGCCCGAAAACAAGCACGTTTACCTCCGAGAGCCGCGCGCAGTATTCTATCTCGCTCGCGGTGAAACGGAAGTTGAACGGAACGGCGAGCGCCCCGGTCTTAAGGATCCCGAAATAGATCGGGAGCCACTCTATGCAGTTCATCAGAAGAATGCCGACCTTGTCGCCCTTTTTGATCCCGCGTTTTATGAGCAGATTCGCGAAGCGGTTCGCCTTCTCGTTGAAAACCTGCCAGGTGATCTCACGCCTGAAATACGGAGACTCGGTCGTCTGGATGAGATCGTATTCCTTGTATGAAAGCTTTCTCGTTTCCTTCATCTCGGGATTGATCTCGACGAGACACACCATGTCGGGACTTCTGCGGGCGTTTTCCTCAAGCAATTCTGTAATTGGCATATTTTATATTCCCCCGGTTCACTGTTCTTCTATTTTCAGGACTTCGGTCGCCTTCACGGTAACTGTCTTTTTGTAGCACGAGAAGATTTCCTCAACGCGCTTTTCGGGAAGCTTTTTCGTCACGAGGCTTACAAGCGGGACGAACACGAGACTTATGATCATGGCAAAGGCGCCCGAGTGGATGGACGTCCTGAAAACTACGTTGTCGAGGAACGGAACGTTGAACGCAAATCCGGACAGACTCTTTATAAGCTGGATGAGACTCATCGAAACGCCGACGGCGAAGCTGAAATACACCGAGGCGCGGGTTGTCTTCTTAAAGTAAAGTCCCCAGAGGAACGGTCCGATGAAAGCCCCGGCGAGGGCGCCCCACGAAACGCCCATCAGGTTGGCGATGAACGTGACCGAAGATTCGCTCTGAGCGTTTACCTGATAAACGGCGATCAGCGCCGAAAGGATGACGAAGCAGACGATGAGGAGCCGCATTATGACGATCTTGCCCTTTTCGCTGATCTGTTTCTTTCTGAGAGGAGCGATCAGGTCGAGCGTCACGGTGGAGCCGGAGGTCAGCACGAGGGACGAAAGAGTGGACATCGATGCCGAAAGCACGAGAACGAGAACGATGCCGATTATGACCGGACCGAGATTTTCGAGCATCGCGGGCACGAGCCGGTCGTAGGACACGACGCTCCCGTCAAGCATCGGCTTGCCGGTCGCGGCGTCCGCCTGAGCGAACAGCCTCGAAAATCCGCCGAGGAAATAGCATCCGCCGGCGACGACGACCGCGAATATCGAGGAAATGACGGTTCCCTTCTTGATGGAATCCTCGTCCTTGATGGCGTAGAATTTGCCGACCATCTGCGGCAGGCCCCAGGTACCGAGCGAGGTGAGCACCACGACGAAGAACAGGAACAGAGCGTCCGGTCCGAAGAACGACGTGTACTGCCAGCCGGAGGTCTCCGCAAGCTTTGCGACGGACTCCGAAAAGCCGCCGTTCCGGTTAAGCACCGCGGCGATCACTGCAACGATCCCGCCGAGCATAAAGACGCCCTGGATAAAATCGTTCATGGCGGTCGCCATATAGCCGCCGAGCAGTACGTAAACGCAGGTGAGCAGCGACATTATGACTATGCAGACCGTATAGTTTATGCCGGGGAACGCCATGCTGAAGAGCCGCGAAAGTCCGTTATAAAGCGAGGCGGTATATGGGATCAGGAACACGAACACGATCACCGCCGAGATCAGCTTGAGACTTTTCGAATCGTAGCGCGACTCAAAAAACTCCGGCATGGTCTTGCTCGACAGATGGTTCGTCATGATACGCGTGCGCCTGCCCAGTATTATCCAGGGGAGCAGGGAGCCGATAAAGGCGTTGCCGAGCCCTATCCAGGTCGATGAAATGCCGAAATTCCATCCGAACTGTCCGGCGTAACCCACGAAAATGACCGCCGAGAAATAGGAGGTCCCGAAGGCGAAGGCCGTGAGCCACGGACCGGCCCCGCGCGAACCCAGGACAAATCCCTCCACGGAGGACGCCTTTTTGCGGTAGTAAAAGCCCACCGCGATCATGAGTGCGAAAAAGGCGACCAGGAATAAAATCTGAATAATCATCTTGCAATATTCCTTTCGGAAATGTATAATATTGGAAAACGAACGACGGCTGGTGACTGAAGAATGATTATCGACGCTCATACCCATGTTTTTCCCGACGCGATAGCGGGCAGAAGCATCGAAACGCTTGAAAAAATCGGAAATGAAAAGGCGGTGACGGGCGGCACGGCGGACGATCTGCTCGGTGCGATGAAAGCGGCCGGGGTGGACCTTTCGGTCGTGCTTCCCGTGGTGACGAAGCCTCGGCAGTTTGAGAGCATAAACAGCTTCGCGGCCGGGCTCTGCCGCAGACCGGGGCTCATTTCGCTCGGAGGGATACATCCCGCCTGCGACGATATCGACCGCCGGCTCGACTTCATAGCCTCCCTCGGGCTGAAAGGGGTCAAGCTCCACCCGGATTATCAGGAGACCGACATAACCGACGAGGGATATATAAAAATACTCGTCGGATGCCGCGAAAGAGGGCTCGCTGTCTTTATCCACGCCGGGGTCGATCCCGCCTCCCCCGGGCACGTGCACTGCCCTCCCGACCTGTCCGCCGACGTCGTGAAGGCGGTGACGAAGGAGAAGCCGTTCATCGTGCTCGCGCATATGGGCGGCGCGAAACAGATCGACCTCGTCGAGCGCTGTCTTACGGGACTGCCGGTTTATTTCGACACCTCGTTCGTGCTCGACGGCACGGAAAAAGAAAGAATCGCGGACGTGATCCGGTCGCACGGGATCGGAAAGATCCTTTTCGGGACCGACAGCCCTTGGCGAAGCGCCAAGCAGTATATCGGGATCATAAACTCGATTTTGCCCGACCCGGAAGAGCGCGACGCCGTGTTCTCGAAAAACTGCGCCGGACTGCTGGGCGTCTGAATCAAATAATGTAAAATTCTAACACTTTATCGCGCTAAAGTCAATAGAAAAAATGCGTGACGGCCGCTTTTTAAGCAAAAAAACTGATAAAAAAGTCGAAATCGGGCTCGTTGGGAATAACTGTATGCTTGTCCCCCGCCTCCCTTGTGTAAAGGGAGGTGCCTCGCGGACGCGAGGCGGAGGGATTGACCGGGCGAGGGCGACAGACGCAAAATAAACATCTTTGCCTTTATTTGCATACACCTCATCACCGGCTCCGCCGGATGCTTCCCGCGGCTCACGCCGCACGCTTCCGGCTTCGCCGTAAGCTACCTGATCTTTTCAGTT
>JAFTDQ010000048.1 GCA_017454075.1 Clostridia bacterium | reverse complement strand
GACAGGGAACGCTTCCCAGGACAGGGAACGCTTCCCTGTCCTAATTTTTACTGCCAGCGGCCGTCTATGAAATGCCAGTGTCCGTCGCAGCCTTCCCACAGCCATTCCATCGGATCGATTACATCTTCATCGGACGAGCTCTGCGGAAAGTTTCTGCATCCGTGCGTCGACAGAGGACCCGCGAGCGAAACAATGACCCCGCGGTCGACTATTCTGTCGTAGAGAGCGGTATATCTCGCCCGGTACGCCGATTTTGCAGACGCGCTGCCGTTTACCCAGTCGCGGTCGTACGTCGCGGACAATCCGAGAAAATCGCACTGCATACGGCAGGTGAGGATCCTGTCTTTCTGTTCCTCCGTTTTCGCCGCCTCATACGCGGCGTCAAACAGCGAAGCCATTTCGGAATAATGTTCCTTGAAATAATCCCTGTTATACATCTCCCAGGGCCTGTCGTAATTGTTTGTCCAGCATCCCTGCAGGTCGCCCGCCTCGTTCGCCATATCGATATACCGTCTTATGTTCTCCCAGCCGTCGCCGTAATAGATCATAAGATATTCGTTGATGAGCCCGTTATACTCCTCCTCCGTCATACGGGGATTCCACATCATCCTCGTGGCGAGATATCCTCTTAAATACTCGAAGCAGTATACGGCGTAGGACGAGCCCTCAAATATCGTTCCGCTCATGCCGTTTTCCGTAAGATATTTGATATCGTTGTAAACGTTGAAAAGATTGGGGGCTGGGGCGAGAAAATAGTTGTAGTTACAGCTGTAATACCAGATCGTCAGATTGTCAGTCAGTTCAGCCCAACCGTTGAAGAACGAAACGTCGTCGACGTTGGAGCTGTTCGTGGCGTCTGCTCCCCAGTTGTACTGAGCAAGCCTCGGGTTTCCGCCGCACGCGGCGCAAAGCTCCGTATGGTCGTACGAATGGTTGTTGCATCCTCCGATACAGTACACGACTGCGATATTCTCCCTCGGTCTCGTATATTTCGGAGGACGCCTTGCATCCCAATACGCTATCGTCTGCACTTCAATTCCGGGATACAGTCTTTCCATCTCTTCCGCCACTCTGTTGGAAAGCCGGAAAACCGTGCCTGAGATCGATCCCTCGTAATCGTAAACCGCCTTGCAGTTATCACACATACAAAACTTTGTGTTGTCGTTGGGAGAACACGCGATCTGCGTGAAATACTCTCCGAGTACCTGACCGCTTCCCCAGGATGCGCGGTCGTCGATCAGCCAGCGGTTGAATTCGACGATTTTTTCGTAAGTTTTATTGTCCGTAAGGCAGGGCTGAGTGTCGTGGAGTCCCTGCGCGCTGATCCACTCGTGGTCGTACGCCCTTTCAGGCCCCGCCATCTGGTATGCGTAAGAGTGAGCGTTCATATAAAGAGTACCCACGCGCCAGCCGTACTTTGCGTATACCGAATCATAGCTGTCGTTGATGTGAAGGGCGGCAAAGTTGGACGAAGTAACACCTTCCTGCGGCATCATTCTGTACGTGACGTCGGGCGTGACAGTCTCGTCATACCCTTCCGGAATAACGCACCGAGCCGATTTGTAAAGATATACCGTGTCGCCGTTTAATTCGCCCGCGCTCCCGACGCCGTCGGATACGAGAAATCTGTATCCTACAAATTCTTCAAGAATGTGATAAACCGCGTAAAGCGAACCGCGCTGACGGGTCGCCCTGCCGCACACGATCGTGACGTCGCCGTCATCTCCCGTTTTTATGCTGAAGTCGTCGGAACCGAGACCGGCGTCCGCGTCGTGAACAAATCTCACGGCGCATCCGTTATAATCGGGGTCGGACGTTATGTTCATTTTGTATCCGCAGGCGCGGTTGATCCTGTCCGCGAGGACTTGTGCCGCATAGGCGGCGCACTCGTCACAGCCTTCCGGCAGAACAACTGAATATCTTGCTATATTTCTGTCTCCGACAAAGACCGCGCTCACCTTATATCTGCCATCTTCATTGTTGCCGCCCAGCTCGTCAAGCCCCGCGATATTGCGGCGCACGGCGAGAACGTCCTTCATCGTCACGTCCGTGTCGGTATCAACGTCGGCGGCGACGGTATCTATGTCGCGCTCCTCTTCAAGTCCCGCGATGAAACGTCTCATCAAAAGAACGTCCTTCATCGAAACGTCGAAATCGTCGTTAGCGTCGCCGGGCAGATACCCGTGCGCGGCGCCTGCCGTCGCGGGCGATACGAAACACGCAGCGACAACGGAGATCATCAATATAAGCGCAAACAACCTTTTCATAACGTCATCCCTCCGTATATAATAATAACCGATTATACTCCGTTTGTCAATAAAGGGGCGGTGCTGCTGCGCCGCCCCGGAGACTGAAGACAAAGTCTTCAGTCTGACGCAGAGCGGGAGAAACGCCGGTAGATTCGTCGATTCTCGCCGCGTGAGGCGTATATGAATACGTCGAGCGGCGAGAGCGGCGAAAGGCAATGATGGCGGGCTTTTCAGCCCGCCCTTTT
>JAFTDQ010000047.1 GCA_017454075.1 Clostridia bacterium | reverse complement strand
GGATGTATAAAGTACGTCGATTATAACGCGATAGTCAAGATCGACGCCCGGACCGGAGAGATCGTCCTTCGCAACGAGATGTGTCTTCCCTCGGACGTGCTTTCAAAAGGGTATTCCCATCTCGGCGACTGCTCGTATTATAACGGGAAAATCTACGCCGCCTGCGAAGCATTTTTCTTCAAAGACCCCGCTGTCATGATCTTCGACGCGGAAAGCCTTGAATTCATCGGGTACAGCGTCCTGCCCGCCGAAGGGCAGGGAAGCGGTCATTACCCCTGGCTCTGCGTAAAGGACGGCACCGTCTACTATACCCAGTCAAGGGACGTTGACGAGATAAGAATGCTCGACGCCGACGATTTTTCTTATAAAGGCAGTATCCCGATCGACAGGACGGTCACGAAGATAACGGGCGGCGATATCCTCGACGGCATGCTTTACCTCTCGGCGAACACCGGCGGGAGCAAAAAAATCACCTACGCCGTCGATCTCGAAACGGGCGAAACGACGGAGGCGTTCACCCGCGACACGGGCAACGTCTTTACCGAAGCGGAGGGCCTTTCGATCGCCGGGAGCGAAAGCGGAACGGTATTTTATTATCTCGACGTCGTTTTCGTCTCAAAGACGGTGATCGGGACGTACGTCACTCGCGCGTGAACGCCGTCGGTTTTTGACGACGGCGGGCTCCGGTAAATGAAAGAGGATCGACAGAAAAGGAAACGCATCGGGAAAATGATGAGCTCAGCCGTCATCTCGATTTGACCGTGAGTCGGAGGGCGCAAAGGAAAAGCGCTTGATGTAAGAATGAACGAACAGCCGGACGGTGGGGCGGCTGTTCGTTTTTTCAGTGTTCGGGCGATCCGCCCGGAGATCGGATGCGGTTATCTCATCTTTCCCGACAGAACGTCGTTTTTTGCCTGCGCGATCCGGTTGAACAGGGAAGCGTCGTTGTCGGCCGGCACGTCGTTGCCGTAATTCCAGATCATCACGCCGCCGTATCCGTTTTTTATCGCCCAGAGCGTTTTCTGACATATGACCTCCGGCGTGTTGAAGGAGGCGATAATCCCGGTGTTCTCATCTGTGATGAGCCCCTCGCCGCCGCATTTTGCGCAGACCTCGTTTTTGCCGCGCGGCGGTCGGGTATGCGCGGTTTTTGAAATATCCCGCAGAGAGATTGCAAAGTGCCGTTTCGGGTGGTATAATCAGGAAGAGATAAGGGTATGGGGAGCGCGGTGAGACGGGATTTCACCCGGCCGCGCCCGTCGTTTCGGTTCGGGAAAAAAATACACGATAAACGGGAGGCTCAATCATGTTACAGCGTATCATCGGTTTCTTCACTGCGGTCCTCGCGTTGTTCACGTCCGTCTCGCAGCTTGTGTTTACCCCCAACGTGATACGGATTGATTTCGATCGGACTGTGGGCGAGATGCGCCCGGTCCACAATATCGGCAGGATGCCGGAATACGTCACGGACAGCGAGATCAACAGCTGTTTCACCCGCGCCAATATGACCTCGTGCCGGACGCACGATATCCACGCCACCGATATCCGCAATATCTTCCCCGATTTTTCCCGCGACGCCGATGACGAAAGCGCCTACGCCTTCGCGGAATGCGATAAGGTGATAGCTGCTATCGCCGATACCGGGATGGAGCCGTTTTTCCGTCTGGGGATAAGCTACAGCGACCCTGTAAGGGACCGTGAGTCCCTGCTGCCGCCCTCCGACTACGATAAATGGGCGCGCGTCTGCGAGCACATCATCCTCCATTATAACGAGGGCTGGGCGAACGGGTTCAGCTACGGCATCAGATACTGGGAGATATGGAACGAGCCCGAAAACAGCGACGATATCGCGGATAACCATTTCTGGATCGGTTCCGACGAGGAGTTTTTCCGACTTTACGACGTCGCCGCGAAGCACCTTAACAACAGATTCCCCGATCTCAAGATCGGCGGCGACGGCTCGTGCGGTTTCTACGCGCTGACAAAAACCAACGCCCTAAACACCGGGGCCACCCCGAGAAATCAGTATTTCGT
>JAFTDQ010000003.1 GCA_017454075.1 Clostridia bacterium | reverse complement strand
GCGGGGTTTTTATTGTTGCCCGCCCCTCGGTCGATTCCATTTAAATCGCGACATTTTAAGGGCATTATCAAGGGCGTAAGGGCATTTTCCCTTAATAAATAAGGGAAAGAGGAGCGAGACGCCGGTCGAAAAATGGATTATCGCAAATCTAATAGCCCCGGCAATGCCGGGGCAGAATACAAAGATCATTCAAGATTTCTCTCAAACGTTTGATTTCATTTTATTTGCGTTGTGTACTGATGATGTTGCCCGGTTAAAGAATTTACAAGCACTTCACCGCACCACGGACATGACAAGGCAAATTAGTCATTGGAATATTCTGCATACTGTTCTTTCACAATAAACATCCTTTTGCATTTTGAGCACTGACGCTCCCCTGTTGATATTTCAGCTACAGTCGGTTTTTTATGACTGTTTACTGTCAAATTCTTTTTGCGCCTCTGCATTGCCCTATGATTGTGTCTCGGTTTTTTTCACTATCGTGCACTTGTCAATAACCGTGTCAAGCCACATGATTCTGCATGCCATTGACTTGTGAAAGCGAATTTCAAGATTCCCAAAATATGGCTTATACTCTGTCAACACACTAAAATCGCAGTAACTGTTCTTTTCACCTTTTGTTATTTCCGCTACTAACAGTAAAACCCATAAATCTTTATCACCCGGCTTTTGCGCAAACGAAAACACGGTCATTCCGGTTTTGAGGTTTGCTTTTGTTTTTGAATTGTGGAAGCAAATGTCCTTTACGTCACCGTTTTCTCGCCTTTTTGAGTCGAAAGCAAGCCAATGTTTATACATCAGTTCGCGATTTTCTGTCCCGTCATCACGATTAAACTCGACCTTGATATTGCTATGATCTTGAAATTTTATTATTTCACTTAGTTTTTTCATTGTTTTGTCCTCGTTCTATTTGTGAAATGTAAATTGTTTTATTCCATAAGGCAATCATCCGCCGAGCCGCATTACCAAAGCCGGGATGACGTCGAGACTAGTTGAGGCGACGGTAATGCCTTCAATCCGACCAACATCTCTTGGATCTCATCCTGGCGGATCTTTCCGCTTTTTCACACTTTTTTGTCTCTTTTTTTAGCCGGTTTTAACAACATCACCGTCAGAGCAGTGAACAATGTAACTGCCGGTACCATAATCCCAATTGTCTCCTTTTGTCATTTTGTTCCACTCGCTCACCGAGATTGGCACAGTGATATTCGAAAGATTTTTACAGTTCAAAAAAGCAGTTGTTCCAACAGCCCTACTACCATTCCAACGTTCAAACGTTACGCTCGATAACTTTGCGCATCCAGAAAAGCAATTGTTTGGAATATAACCAGCAAAGTAGCGGATCTCAATTTTTTCCAGACTGAGACATCCAGCAAATGCGTAAGCCCTTATCCAAATCTCTTCGGAAGTAATGATTGAAATCAAGTTTGAACAATTTTGGAATGCATAGTCTCCAATTGTTATTCGCTTATTTTTGAAGTCCTTTGACAGTTCTGCTTTTTTTAAATTACTGCAGTCTGATAAAAATCTACGTGGTATCGTCTCAAGTTCGTTTATAACAATCTCTTCCAAAGCATTGCAATTAGAAAATTGACATGAGGTGTTATCGCCATTTCGATTTGTTAATTGCTTTATGTACACACTCTTCAATTTTGAATTGGTAAATGCAAACGTACCAAGATAAACGCTATTAAAGCTAATTTTTGTTATACTAGTTCCCGCAAATGCATTTGCGCCCACCGCAGTAATTGTATTTGGCAACAAGACATCAAGTGAACTGCAATTTTCGAATGCTTTCCCTGGAACGCTTGTTATATATTGCGGCCATTGACCTATGTCTTTAAGCTTGGAGCAATTTTCAAAAGCTCCTTCGCCAAGCTTTCGTAGTGATTGCGGCAAGTTAATCTTTTCCAGTAGTCTAGCGTCATTAAAACAATGTGAAGATATTTCGGTCAATACACTTCCTTCTTGAATGACGACTTCCTTTAAACTCCCCCTGTACGTAGGCTGCCGAACCCCATCAACTCCTTCTATGTATGCCGGGAAAACACCAATGCTTTTAACGCTTTTAGGAATGATAATAATCTCGATTCCCTTAGGCGGGGCCTCCAAAAAATCAATGTGTTCTACAAGGATATTATTACATGTTTCCGGTATGCATAGAATAGATCCGTTATAAAAACAAGAACCAACATACTGAATTACTCCATCTGATTTTATTGGATTGATCTTCCCCCCTTGCAATACCTGATTTTCAGTTGCGCCACATTTTGAACACTTATGATACATTTCCCCGTTAGATTGCTCGGTAGGATAAGTTATAATGTTCCAGTTTCCCCATTCATGGGTATGAGATACTTTGGCAATCGACTCCGTTTGTTTATAGCCACAAACAGTACATGTTCTGTATTTTGCCCCTTTTGCAGTAGTCGTCGCTTCTTTTGTAATGATCCAATCACTGAAACTGTGTTTTGCGTTAGAATTTTTTTCTTGACAAGACGCACATGCGTGCCAATGATTTGTGCTGTTTGACGACCACTTGTTTGACCAATTATGTGTGTGTGAAAGGACGGCAATTATTTCAGTTTGCTCATATTTACACATCGTACACTGTCGCTTTTTTTCTCCTTCTTGCTGTTCTGTTGCGTTCTTAGTTATTTTCCATTCGCCGAAAGAATGGGCACCTTCTTCGGCTTTGTCACCACATTCTTCACAAATACGCCAATGATGCGCTTCATCACTATACCAGTCACTTCCGACTTTGTGGAAGTGCTTTTCGCTATATCCGCATACTGAACAAACTCCCTCAACCATGACATGTCCGTCCGCTTGAATTATTTGCTGTTGCTTTTCACCGCATGAACAATATCTCTCACGCAAACCGCTTTCGATGCATGTCGGCTTTTTTATAGTTGTCCACTCTCCAAAAAAATGAACATGTTCGGCGCACCCGGCGAGCACGCCGAGCACCATAATAACAGCCAGTATGAGTGACAAATTTTTTTTCATTTATTTTTCTCCTTGAGTTTTTTCGATCCGGATATAATCCGGATAGTTTTTACAAAACAAAAAGTGCGCCGGCCGGAACCGACGCACAAAAACGCAATTCCCGGTCGTCGCCAAACAAACCGTAATGAAGCATAGTTTTTCCGTGCAGTCATCTGTGGGAATTCGCGTTTTGTCAAATTCGGGATAACTGCACACAAAAAACGTGCTTTGCTCTCAAAAAAAGAAAAAAGCGCCCATGCTTCATCATATTCGGTTTGTTTGGCGCGTTTATTATACCAAGTAATTACGGAGATGTCAAGCCTTTTTTCTTGACCGACGCGGAATAATGTGATATAATACGGGAGATGATAAAAGAACGGGGCGTGAGGACAAAATGAAAAAGCTTCCGGCTGATTTCGATCCGAAACCGACAAAATACCCCTTCCCGGAGGACACGGGATCGCACTATCTCGTCGTAAAGAAAAACAACGGCACGGTGCTCGACAAAAACTATCCCTACGTCGACGAGTCGGGGGCGGGGAAGCTGAAACGCGGGCTCGCCCGCCTTGCGCTCGACGTTTTCGCGTTCCTCGTGATGAGGGTCCGCCTCGGACTGAGAGTTCTCGGCCGTGAGAACATTAAAAAGAACCGCGAGCTCCTGAAGGGCGGGGCGGTCTCGTGCGCCAACCACGTTCACCTGTGGGACTATATGGCGATCATGTACGCGGTGCGGCCGTTCCGTACGAACATCCTCGCCTGGGCGAAGAACATAAGGGGCGAAAACGGGACGCTCATCCGCCTGGTCGGCGGCGTTCCCGTGCCGGAAGGGGACGTCAGGGCGTCGATCGCAATGATCTCCGCCGTGAAAAAGCTCGTCACGGGCGGCGGATGGATACACGTCTACGCCGAGGGGAGCATGTGGGAGTACTACCGCCCGATAAGGCCGTTCAAGAGCGGCGCCGCCTATTTCGCCGTGAAATGCGGGCGGCCGCTCGTGCCCCTTGGGTTCAGCTACCGGAAGCCGGGTTGGATAAGGCGCAGGATATTCCGCCAGACGGCGCTTTTTACCCTTAATATAGGCGAGCCGCTTGTCCCCGACGAAACGCTCCCCGAGAACAAGAGGATAGAAGACCTCATCGTCCGCTCGCACGACGCGGTCTGCCGTCTCGCCGGCATCGACCCCGCCGAAAACTTGTATCCGCCGGTGTACGACGGCTCGAAAAGGGTGGATTACTATCCCCTCGGCGGCGATCCCTCCGGAAAATAAGAAAAAATACTCCGCGACCCTTGCAATCCGCCCGCGGTTATGATATAATAACAAAAGCAAACCAAATTAAAAAGGAGGCACTTGATATGTCACTTTTCGATTCGCTCAAGGCAAAGGCAAAGGCAGTTGTCGACGCCGTAACAAACAACACCACAGAGGTCAGGATCGACACCATCCCGGCGTCGCTCGAGGAGCTCAAGAAACTCAGCATCTGCGATCTCACCGTTCCCGCTAACGTGGTCGCCATGACCATCATCGCGTATAACGTTTACACGGTCGACAAGGAAGCCGGCAAGGAGATCTACAATTTCCTCAAGGGTCCGAGCCCGCTCTCCGCTCAGGATATCTCTTTCCTTAACGACAGAGTAATGGCAAACGGCGAGTATCTCCCGAGATCTTATTTCGAGGGCGCAACTCCCGAAAACAACTATACTCCGAACGAGCCCGGCGTGATCAAGGTCTCCCTCGGCGCTCACAGCAAGGATCAGTACGATCAGGGTTATCTCACGCTCTTCGTCCATTCGGGCGGAGCCGACAACGACAGACCGGTCACCCTCCGCAAAAAGGCCTCGACCGGCGAGTGGTTCATCTTCCAGGACGCCGGCCTTTACATGGGCATCCGTCCGGCAAAGGAAGCAAATCCCTGGGCATAATCCCCGAAAACAGTAAAAAACCCGCTCCGAGAGCGGGTTTTTTAACATTTTGTTAACCTGAAAAAATACCGACGATAGTATAATAAAAAGAAAGAAACCAGAAAGGCGTCCGGCCGCGGCCGGGAAACAGATGAAACGCTGGCTGAAATACGTAAAACCGTATCTTCCGTACTTTATATTCGGTCCGCTCTGCATGATAGTCGAGGTCGTCGGGGAGGTAATCATGCCCCGTCTCCTCGCCGAGGTGATAAACAGGGCGAACGACGGGGTCCTCACCGTCCCCGGGAGTCTTCTGATAATGGGTCTCATGATCCTCTGTGCGCTTCTCATGATGGCGGGAGGCGTCGGAGGCGCCTATTTCGGCGCAAAGGCCTCGGTGAATTTTGCCGCGGACCTGAGGGCCGACGTTTACGGGAAGATACAATCCTATTCCTTCGCAGACATCGACCGGTTCTCGACCGGGAGTCTCGTCACGAGACTGACGAACGACGTCACGCAGCTGCAGAACTTCATAAACATGATGCTCCGCATGATGCTGCGTTCGCCGGGCATGATGATCGCCGCGCTCGTCATGGCGATCACGATCCGCCCGTCGCTCTCGACGGTGTTCGCCGTGAGCATTCCCGTCATGCTCCTGACGGTCGGCGGGATCATATTCGTCGGATTTCCGAGATTTTCGCGCATGCAGGAAAAGATCGACGGGCTGAACTCGACTGTCCGCGAGAACGTGACGAACGTCCGGGTGGTAAAGAGCTTCGTGCGCGAGGACTTCGAGACCGCCAAGTTCGGCCGAGTGAACGGTGAACTCAAAAAGGCCGGCCTTTCCGCCATGAGGGTCATGATATTCATGCAGCCGGTCATGACGGTTATAATGAACGCGACGATAATCGCCGTTATTCTCATCGGCGGTCCGATAGTGCTGAGGGGCGACATGCCCGTCGGCGACCTTTCGGCGTTCATAACCTACGTGACGCAGATACTGTCTTCTCTTGTGATGATAACCTTCATGCTGATAAGCAGCTCGAGGACCTTCGCATCGGCCAGGCGTATCGCCGAGGTCCTTGACGAAAAGGTCGACATCGAGGACGGAGAGAACGCCGACCCGACGCTCACCGTCGAAAAAGGCGAGATCGAGCTCCGTCACGTGAGCTTCAGATATTACAAGGACAGCCCCGACCCCGTGCTGAACGACGTCAGCATAAAGATACCGGCGGGCTCGACCGTCGGGATAATCGGCTCGACGGGCTGCGGAAAGACGACGCTCGTCTCGCTTATTCCCCGGCTTTACGACGCCGATTCGGGGAAGATACTTATCGACGGAAGGGACGTGAGGGATTATACTCTCAGGAATCTCCGCGAGGGCGTCGGCATGGTACTGCAGAAAAACAGCCTGTTTTCGGGTACAGTCGCCGAAAACCTCAGATGGGGAGACGGCGACGCGACCGACGAAGAGATACGCGAAGCCGCGGGGTACGCGCAGGCAGACAAGTTCGTGAGTTCATTTACCGACGGATACGACACGGTGATAGAGCAGGGAGGGAAAAACGTCTCGGGAGGGCAGAAGCAGCGGCTCTGCATCGCGCGCGCCCTGCTTAAAAAGCCGAAGATACTCATTCTCGACGACAGCACCTCGGCGGTCGACACGGCGACCGAGGCGCAGATACGCCGCGCCTTCCTCGAAGAGCTCGGCGGTTCCACCAAGATCATAATCGCCCAGCGGATAAGCTCGGTGCGCGACGCCGACCTCATCGCCGTGATGAACGACGGCGTTATAACCGGCGTCGGCACTCACGACGAGCTGTTTGCCGGCAACGACGAATACCGCGAGATATGCCTCTCGCAGACGGGAAAGGAGTGACCGGCATGACGCACGCAAGAGATCTTGAAAATCTGAGAGCCAGGTACAATTCCCGCGCGCAGAAGGACGGCGGAAAGGCGCAGATGCGTCCGCCCCGCGGGAGGATGCAGGGCATGACCGGCAAGCCGAAAAACGCGGCCGCCTCGATAAAACGGATGCTCGGTTATATGAAGGGCTACTGGGGGCGGTTTTCCGTCGTGCTCCTCTGCATGCTCGTGAGCTCCGTGACGTCCCTTTTCGGGACGTTCCTGCTCGCCCCGGTCATAAACAGACTTACGGTCGAGACCGTTCCCGGCGCCGTCGTCACGATGAGCCCGGCCGAGGCCGTCGCCGACAGGGTGATAAACGGAGCGGCGGGCGAAAGCGCCGGCGTGACGGGATACGTCGCGGCCGCGGTGATAATCCTCGGATCTGTATATATAATCGGGATCGGAACGACGTATTTCCAGAGCCGTCTCATGATAGGCATATCGCAGAGCGTGACGGAAAAGATACGGAACGATCTGTTCTCACGGCTCCAGCGCCTCCCGGTCAGGTATTTCGATTCACATCCGACCGGCGAGATAATGTCCAGGTTCACAAACGACGTCGACAACATTGATACGATGATAAACAATTCGCTCACGTCGCTGGTTTCCGGGCTCGTGACGCTCGTCGGGACCTTCGTTTTCATGGTGACGACGTCATGGCAGCTTACTCTCGTAACGGTCGTGTTCGTTCCCGTATTCGCCCGGCTCGGCGCGATGATAGGCAAATTCTCCGGGAAGTATTATTCCGCCCAGCAGGCGGCGCTCGGCGCCGTGAACGGATATATGGAGGAGACCGTGACGGGGCAGAAGGTCGTCAAGATATTCAACCATGAGGACGTCTGCGTCGAAGAGTTCGGGATGCTCAACGACGACATGCGCGGAACGCAGTTCAGGGCGCAGTTCTGGGGCGGGGTAATGGGACCAATACTCGGCAACACGAGCCAGATCTCCTACGCCGTCACCGTCGGGGTCGGAGGAGTGCTCATGGTGCTCGGCCGGCTCACGCCCGGCGGGCTCACCGTATTTGCGAATTTCAGCCGGCATTTCTCCATGCCGATAAACCAGATCTCACAGCAGACGGCGACGATATTCGCCGCGCTCGCAGGAGCTGAACGCGTCTTTGAGGTCATGGACGCCGAGCCCGAGGAGCCGGACGACGAGACCGACGTCGATATGCCGTCGATAAGGGGCGAGGTACGCCTCGAGAACGTCACGTTCGGGTACGTTCCCGAAAAAACGGTGCTCCACGATATAACCCTTTCGGCAGATCCGGGTCAGAAGATCGCGTTCGTCGGTTCTACCGGAGCCGGAAAAACCACGGTCACGAATCTTATGAACAGATTCTACGACGTTGAAGAGGGAAGGATCACGATAGACGGCGTAAGTATCCGGGATATCCGGCGCGACGTGCTCCGGAAAAACATAGCGATGGTCCTTCAGGATACGCATCTTTTCACCGGAACGGTAATGGAAAACATACGTTACGGCCGCCCGGACGCGACGGACGACGAGGTCGTGGAGGCGGCGAAGACCGCCTCGGCGCACAGCTTCATAATGCGGCTTTCAAACGGATATGATACCGTTCTCGACGGGGACGGCTCGAACCTTTCGCAGGGTCAGCGGCAGCTTCTCAATATTGCGAGGGCGGCGATATCAAAGGCGCCGATACTCGTCCTCGACGAGGCGACGAGCTCGGTCGACACGAGGACCGAGCGGCATATCGAGCACGGCATGGACAGACTGATGAAGGACCGCACGACGTTCGTGATAGCTCACCGTCTCTCGACGGTCAGAAACGCCGACGCCATCATGGTCCTCGAAAAGGGAAGGATAATCGAGCGCGGGACTCACGACGAGCTGCTCGCCCTGAAAGGCCGTTATTACGAGCTTTACACCGGCATCAAAGAACTCGACTGATAAAACGGATACGAAAAAAGCGGGGATCGACCGATCCCCGCATTGATTTTTTTGTTTCAGGACGGTTTTTTGTCCCGGTTTTTCTTTTTATCGGCAAGGCGCGCCGCCGCCACGATACCCGCGATGAGCGCGACGTATACCGCCGCAGCCGCTACGTAGATGACGGGGCCCTCGAAAACCGAGCGGACGCGTGTGACGACGCCCTCCGAGATGACGAGCTGTCTCCCGTCCTCCGGCTGCGTCAGGGTGTAGTGCCCGCTCGCCTGGGAGACAAAATCGCCCTCGAGTACCTTTACCCCCTCGTCAAAGACGGGGACGGCGCTCTGCCCGTCAAAGGTCCCGGGCGTGAGCCGGGCGATAACGTCGGCTTTCATTTCCGAATCCACGAAAAGAGGATGCGGATCCCCGTCGTTCATGACGAGGAAGAAATCATGTTTTTTGTCCAGGTACGGAAACCCGCTTATGTGAAACTCGCCGAAATTGAATACGGCGGTGCCGTGATCGGCTCTGTTTGACGACACTCCGCTTACCGTGAGCGAAAGATACCCCTCGTTGAATATCCCGCCGCCGAGGGCGGCTTTCCCGCGAACGCACTGTCCGCCGGTTACGACGGTACGGGCGCCGGAGACGTTGAAAACGTTTCCTCCGCGGTCCGCCTCGCCTTCGCTCAGCATTCCTCCCGAGAGCTTGAGTTCGCCCTCATTGTGGACCGAACCCCCGGATATCGCGGCGGTACATCCGTCAAAGAGGGCTGAGCTGATATCCGCAGAGCCGCCTTTTGCGATAAACAGACCGCCGCCCCGCTCGTCGGCGGAGCATTTTTCGACGACGCCTCCGGAAAACACGAACTCTCCGGTCCCGCAGAACGCGCCGCCGTTAACGGCGCCGCACTCAATGACCGACGAGGCGGTAAGGACGGTTTTTCCCGTTCCGAATATCGCGCCCCCGAGGGTCGCCATACAATTCTGGATCTGAGTCCCGGCGAGATTGAGCTCGCCGCTTCCGGAGACCGCGCCGCCGTTTTCGGCGGAACAGCCGGTTATCGTCCCGCCGCGCAGGACCGCCGTGCCGGTATTGTATACGGCGCCTCCCGCTCCGAGACTGCGGCACGAAGAGATCTCGCCCTCGTACATGACGAACGTCCCGGCGTTTTCAATCGCGCACCCGTCGCAGGTCGAAACGCGGTTTTTTATTCTGAAAAGATAATGAGTCGAAAGGGTACAGCCCTCGCCGACCCTGATGAGCGGCGTTGAAAAGGTCTTCCCTTCGCCGTCGAACGCGATGGAGACGTCGCGTTCGTCCTGCTTTTCCGGCTGCTCCGTCTTTCCGACGGAGAGCGTCGCGCCGTTTTCAAGCACAAAAGCCGGGAAATCTCCGGGTACTATGTCGGCGTTTCCGTCGAGACGAAAATCCCCTTCCGAGAGGACGATCGGCGTTTCAAGGTATATCGTTTCAAAAAGAAAGATCGAGCCGTCGCTGTTTATCCGGGAGGTCTTTTCCCCTCCGAGAGCGACGAAGAAATCCTCCTGCGTCGAAACCGTCCGCCCGGGGACTATTATTTTGCCCTCCCCGGCGGCCGCAGTGAGAGAAGACAGGGCGAGGGCGGCCGACAGGACGACCAGGGAGGTGAGCAGCGCGATCTTTGCGCGGCTCACTTTATATACCCCTTTGCCGCGAGCAGCTCGGCGATGAGCACAGCGCCGCCCGCCGCTCCGCGGAGGGTGTTGTGGGACATTCCGACAAATTTCCAGTCGAACACCGTGTCGCGGCGGAGCCGTCCGCAGCTCACGCCCATTCCGCCGTAAAGTTCGCGGTCGGTCTTTATCTGAGGGCGGTCGTCTTCATCAAAGTAGGTTATAAACTTTGCGGGAGCCGACGGGAGCCCGAGCTTCTGCGGCTCGCCCTCGAAGGAGTTCCAGCGCGAAACGATCTCTTCCTTCGTCACGTCCTTGTTCTCAAAACTGACGAAGACCGCCGCCGTGTGTCCGTCCGTCACGGGGACTCTTATGCACTGGGTCGTAATGACGGGAGAAGACGCCGGGACGATCTCTCCGTTTTCGACGCGTCCCCAGAGGCGGAGCGGCTCGCGCTCGCTCTTTTCCTCCTCGCCGCCTATGTACGGGATGACGTTGTCGACCATCTCCGGCCATTCGCGGAACGTCTTGCCCGCACCCGAGATCGCCTGATAGGTCGTCGCGAGGACTGTCCGGGGACCGAGGTCGAGAAGCGGCGTGAGCATCGGGACGTAGCTCTGTATCGAACAGTTGGGCTTTACCGCGATGAACCCGCGCTTTGTTCCGAGGCGCTTTCTCTGATGTTCGATAACGCTGAGGTGGCCGGGGTTTATCTCCGGCACGACCATCGGAACGTCGGGCGTCCAGCGGTTTGCGGAGTTGTTCGACACCACGGGCAGCTCGGCGCGCGCGTATTTTTCCTCAAGCGCAAGTATCTCGCTCTTCGGCATGTTGACGGCGCAGAACACCATGTCGCAGGAGTCTGCGGCTGCCCCGACGTCCGACGCGTCCGCGACGTTCATGCCGAGTATCTTTTCGGGACAGGGCACGGGGAGCTTCCATCTTCCGTCGACTGCCTCGGCGTAGGTCCGACCGGCGCTCCGTCCGCTTGCCATGAGCGAGGTGATCTCAAACCACGGGTGATCGCTCAGCAGGGTTATGAAACGCTGTCCGACCATGCCCGTCGCGCCAATTATTCCAACTTTGATTTTCTTATCCGGATTATTGCATTTCATTTCAGTTTATCCTCTTGCCGTCCTCGGCAAACGTGTATTCGACGCCGTCTATGACGTGAGTCCCGGTATATGCGGCTCCGTCCTCCCCAAAGTAATAGACCGCTCCGCCGACTGTCTTAAGTCCGTAAACCATATTTTCGTTTTCGGGGTCGAAATAATAGTATTTTCCGTCGAGGTTCTGCAGCCCGTGGGAGAGATTCCCGTTTTCGGAGAAACAGAACTTTTCCCCGTTGAGCTCGACAATGCCGAACACCTTGTATCCGTGGCTGTCAAAATACCAGAGCCGGCCGCCGACGATGACCGCCTCGTTGCGGTAATTCCTGTAATCCGCCTCAAACGACCAGCTTTCGCCGCCGATGACCCGTTCGCCGGTGACGAGCCGGCCGCTCTCGTCGGCGTAGTAGTAATATCCGTCGGTCTTGAACCACCCTTTTACGAGCGGATTCCCGCCGCGTTCCGAAAAATAGTACCGGTGCCCGCCTATGTCCGCCATGCCCTTGGCCCTTACAAACGGGAAGGTGACGTAGGTCAAAACGCCGTCCTTTTCGTGCCAGCCCGGGAAGATGTCCGCCCTGAATATCACGGCGAGCGCGATGATGAGAACAACGGCCGCGACCGGGATCGCTGTCCCGAGCGCTTTTCTGAACTTTTCCGGTATCATGTCTGATTTCTCCTCCTGTAAACGAGAAGATCGCAGAGCATTCCCTCGGGATCGTCCCCCTCTCCCGTTACGAAAGAGCCGGCAACGCCCGAGAGATACCATCCGTCGGATTCCCTCAGGACCGGGAAAAACGTATCCGAGCGGAAGGAACGCCTGTATCTCGTTATGTAAACAGTGTCGCAGAACGGCACGAGCATGCGGTATATACGTCCTCCGCCTATGACGAAAGCGTCTCCGTCGAGGGATTTGAACAGTTCCTTGACCGAATGAACGACCTCTGCGCCGTCAATTTTCAGGGAGCGGTCGCGGCTGAAAACGATATTGCGCCTGTTTCTGAGCGGCCGCCCGCCCGGGAAGGACGACAGGGTGTTGTGCCCGACAATGACCGTTCCGCCCTCGGTGAGGCGGCGGAACCACCTCATATCCTCCGACACGCGGGCGAGGAGCTTTCCGTCCCTTCCTATTCCGTTGTTGTCGTCCGTCGCCGCCACGGCGATAAGTCTGATGCTCATACTGCTACGGGAAAGCGTCCGACGGACGGACCGTGGACGTAGTTTTCGATCCGGACTGAGTCGGGGGTGAAATCGTAAAAGTCCTTTACGTCGGGATCGAGCGTGACGCGCGGAGCGTCGTACTGTTCCCGGGAGATCAGCTCCTCGACGATCGGTATGTGCCTGTCGTATATATGGCAGTCTGCGATCACGTGCAGCAGCGTGCCGGGCACGAGCCCCGTGACCTGAGCGAGCATCATGACGAGTACGGCGTACTGAGCGACGTTCCAGGCGTTTGCGGCGAGCATATCCTGTGATCTCTGGCTGAGAACGGCGTCGAGCCGCCCCTCCGTCACGTTGAAGGTGACGGAATAGGCGCACGGGTAGAGCGCCATCTCGCTGAGATCGGAAAAATTATACATATTCGTCATTATCCGGCGGGAACACGGATTGTTTTTCAGATCGTAAATCACCCGGTCTACCATGTCGAAGTCGCCCTCTTTGTAGTGGTGCTTTATCCCCATCTGATAGCCGTACGCCTTGCCGATGCTTCCGTTTTCATCTGCCCAGGCGTCCCAGATATGAGAGCCGAGGTCCTTGACGTTGTTTGATTTTTTCTGCCATATCCAGAGCAGCTCGTCGACGGCGAGCTTAAGGGATATCGGGCGGAGAGTGACCATCGGGAATTCCTTTGAAAGGTCGTATCTGTTCACGACGCCGAACAGCTTTTTTGTGTAAGCGGGGGCGCCGTCGTCCCATTTCGGTCTGACCTTTGTGTCGGTGACGAGCGTGCCGTTTTCGAGTATGTCACGGCAAGTGCCGACGAAGGTCCTGTCGAATAAACTCATTTTTCCTGCCTCTCGGGAAAGATTTATATAATTATAGATTATCGCAGGCCGAAAGTCAAGCCGTTTTGTTAAACGCCGTCCGCCTCGAGTGTAGAGTTACAATTGATGTGAGACTGAAAAAGGAAAAAAGAATAGAAAAAGTGATTGAGTTCTGATAGAATAGAATTACCCCTAATGCCAATCTGTCAGAAAGGAATCAATCACCATGAAAGATTATAGCACAAAAAAGAGGTATTGTCCACATGAAATATCAACAAAAAAGTATGCGGTGGAATTATACAGGCTGACGAAAGACATATCGTTTGTATGCCGGAGATATAAAATATCCAAAGCATCG
>JAFTDQ010000046.1 GCA_017454075.1 Clostridia bacterium | reverse complement strand
GCTATTCAACATTAACTGTACCGATTACCAGTTCAAAAAAGAAAGCCGGGCAACAGTTTCGTTTACCGTCTCCGATGACGTTTCCGTCGTGACGGCGTATGAAAAAGGCATCCCGAGAGTACTGACGCCGGAAAACGGAGTTTATTCGGTAATCTCCTCCGGTGCCGACGCGGTCTTCGTTACGGCAGAATAATAACAGTCCCGCCCGCGGTATTAAGCCGCGGGCGGGATTGTTTTAGTACGTTTTTCGTATTATTCTCTCGTTATCGCGAGAACGTCGTCGTTGAGCTTGACGTGGAAATCCTTTTCTATCGCGATGAAGTTTTCGCGTCGGATTGTCTGGCGCTTCTCGCCCGTCACGGCGAGTATCTTCAGGAGGATTTCGGCGCTCTTTTCGAGCATGTGCATGAGCCCGAAGGTGTTGTCAAAGGTGTCTCCGGTACAGAAGATCCCGTGATGCGCCCATATCACGGCGTCGTAGATCTCCATTTTCTTTGAGGTCGCGACGGCTATGTCCCGCCCGCCTGGCATCATCCACGGCACGACGCCGACGCCTGCCGGGGCGATTATCGGGCACTCCGTCATGGACTCCCAGAGCTCGCGGCTGAATATCCCATCGTCGAGCGGGAGGATGAAGGTGAGCGCGATGATGTTCACGGGATGGCAGTGATAGATGACCCTGAGCTTCCCTCCGGAACGTTTCATCACCACCTCGTGATTCATAAGATGAGTCGGTATCTCGCTTGTCGGGCGTCCGCCGCCGGAAAAGCCCCATACGATGCGATATTTTGTTCCCGTCCCGTCGACCTCGATAAGACCGGACGTCTTTTCGGGCATTTCTTTCACGTTGCGGAAAAACTCGCCGGTGCCGGTCACCATGAAATACGATCCGGCAAGCGAGGGCACGTCCGTCCCGATGTCGCGCCATTCACGGGTAAGGTCAAGCTGATCGGCGACCGAGGCAACGTCGCTTTCCGTCAGTCTGTACGACAGATTACCGCCGTTCCTTTCGTGATATCCCTGTTTATACCCGTCGTCGGCGAGCTTTATAAAGCCCTTCGCGAACTCTGTTTCAGTCACTTTCATGTCCGGCACCTTTCAGCGCTTCAGAAGCACTTCCCTTTCGTATTTTTCGATCTCGTCGAACCAGGCGGTCCCCGTCGGAACGCCGCATTCTTCGCAGTATTCGTCCCACACGGCGGAGAACGGGAAGGTCTTGAGCTCTTCCTGACGGACGAGAAGCTCGGTCAGCCTGCCCTCGTCCTGGAGCTTTTTATAGGTTTCGTGAGGAGTGAGCATAGCCGAAAGGAGCGCTTTTCTGAAATTGCGCAGCCCGAGGACCCAGGCGGCTATGCGGTTTATGCTTCCGTCGAAATAGTCGAGCGCTATGATCACGTCGTCCATGCGGCCGCTCGCCACGATCTCCTTGGCGATCTCTTTCGTTTCATCGTCGAAGCGAACGACGTGGTCGCTGTCCCAGCGAACGGGGCGAGTCACGTGAAGAGCGAGCTTTTTCGAATACAGGAGGAGCGAGCTGATCTTGTCGGATACCATCTCGGTCGGATGATAGTGCCCGTTGTCCATTAGCGGAGTGATCCCGCGGGAGAGCGCGTACCCGAGCGTGAACTCGGCCGAGCCTGAGGTATATGATTCGAGACCGATGCCGAAGACCTTCGATTCAACCGTGACGATCACTTTTTCCCTGTCGTAGCCGCAGCCGAGGATCTCGTCAAGCGATTTCAGATATCTTGCCCTCGGGCCGGTCCTGTCGGCAGGAACGTCCTTCATGCCGTCGGGGATCCATATATTCATCACGCAGGGGACGCCGGTCTCCGACGCGAAATACTCTGAGATCCTTATGCATGCGACGCAGTGTCTCACCCAGAACTTTCTTATCTCCTCGTCGGGCGAACAGAGCGTCCACTTTTCCGCTTTGGGATGAGAAAAGCACGTCGGGTTGAAATCGATCCCGAGCCCCCTGTCCTTCGCGAATTTCACCCACGGGGCGAAATGTCTCGGCAGAAGCTCGTCGACGTCGGGATGCTCTCCGTTTTCAAAAACGGCGTAAATGGCGTGGAGATTTATCTTGTGCGCACCTCCGTCGAGTTTAAGGGCAAAGTCGTAGTCCGCCATGAGCTCGGCCGGCGTGCGCGCCGCCCCGGGATAATTCCCGGTCACCTGAATACCTCCGGAAAGCGAGTCGCCGGACACAAAGCCGTGCACGTCGTCGCCCTGCCAGCAGTGAAGCGAGATCGGGACCGTCCTGAGTTTTTTTATGACGGCGTCGGTGTCTATTCCTATCGACGCGTATTTTTCTTTTGCGTATTTGTACTGACTGTTCATTTTAACCTCTCCTGATGTCGATTTTTTTAACGTCAAATGATCCCGCTACGGCTGCCCTTGCCTCCGCAAGGCTCGAAAACGCTCCGGTGCCGAGCATCTGAGCGATCAGATTACCGATCGCCGTCGCCTCGGTCGGGCCGGTGTAAACGTCGATCCCGCAGGCCTCGGCGGTCAGCCGGTTGAGAAGATCGTCCTTGCTCCCGCCTCCTATTATGTGAAGCGCGGAGAGCTTCTTGCCCGACACTCTGCTTATTTGTTTTATGGTCCTGGCGTAACAGTCCGCGAGACTGTGATACACCGTCGCGAGCACCTCGCCGAGCGGGGCGTCGGGCTTCCCCATGGCCTTTCTTACGGCCTCCGTCATGTTTTCCGGCGCGAGGAACATTTCGTCGTTCACGTCAACGCGGCAGGTCGTGTTCCCGTATTCGGCCGCCATGCCGCAGAGCTCGTCAAACGTGTACTTGCCGCCGCACTCGCCGCGGATAGACTGTATCATCCAGAGCCCGGTGATGTTTTTCAGACAGCGGTATCTCATATCGTAGCCGCCCTCGTTCGTCACGTTTGCCGCCATGGACTCGTCCGTTACGATGGGTTCCATGCTCTCAACTCCGAGGAGCGACCAGGTCCCGGAGCTGAGGTACGCAACGTCGTCGGATGACGTCGGAACGGCGAGCACCGCCGAGCCCGTGTCATGCGACGCCGCGTGCATTACAGTGAGATCATATCCGATCTCCCGGGCGATCTCTTTTCTGAGTCGTCCGATCTTCGTCCCCGGCATTTTCAGGTCGAGGAAGATGTGCGACGGAAGCCCGAGCATTTCGATAAGTTCGCGGTCCCACGTGCCGGTCCCGACGCTCAGAAGATTTGACGTCGAGGCCTCGGTATACTCGCACTCCGCCTTTCCGGTGAGGAGATAGTTGAAATAATCGGGTATGAAAAGCAGCTTTTTCGCCGCGCCGAGCTCTTCGGGGTGATATTTTTTCACGGCCGCGAGCTGATATATCGTGTTGAAACGCTGAAACTGTATTCCTGTCCTGCGGTACAGGTCCCCGGGAGATATGATCTTTGATACTTCTTTTTCCATACCGTCGTTACGTGAGTCACGGTATCCGACGGGTTTGCCGACCACCTTTCCCCGTCCGTTTATCAGCACAAAATCAACGCCCCAGGTATCGATCGCCATATAGGACGGAATTTTACCGAGTTCCTTTGCTTTTTTCATGCCTTCGACGATGCTGCGGAAAAGCTCGCCGGTATCCCACACGAGCGTTCCGCCGTCGTTCTTCTGCCCGTTTTTGAAACGGTAAATCTCTTCGGTACGGATCACACCGTCCTCGGTATACGAGAGGATATGCCGCCCGCTCGAGGCGCCGATGTCAACAGCGAGATAGTATGTTCTGCCCATTTTCAGTCTCCCAATCCGCCCGTATGAAAGTGGCGGCTCATTCGGTTTCGGATTTTTTACGGTCTTTTTTTCTGACCGGTTCGATTATCGGGAACGGCAGCTCCGGGAATGAATCGGTCGGAACGAACTCTGCCGAGGTTATGTACCTGCGGTCCTTTCTCATCCGGGAGAAGTTCTTCCCCATTCCACCGAGCGTCCCCGCGCATATGTGAAGCACGAGTATCTGCCAGAGATTTGCGAAATAGACCTTCCAGGCGTCAAAGAAAATCCGTTTTCTGTACTTTTCATACTGCCCGTTATATCTGAAAAAATTGCATATAACAAGCAGAGAGCGCATGTAGTCGTTTATGAGTTTCGCGCCCTTTGTCTGGGTTATGCTCCCGCCGCGGATGGCGTAATAATACAGTCTCTTTCCGGTTATCGCGAGTTTGCTTCCGTTGCAGAGCAGACGGGGGGTCGTCGCTATATCCTCGTAATACATATCGGGAAACTCGACGCCCGTTCGAGTGAAAAGCTCCCTGCGGCAAAGCCTGCTCCACGCCATGTTCTGAAGAAACACGTCGTTTATCAGCATCTTTATCCCCCGTTCGCTGCTCACGACGCGTTTTCTCGCGTTGAAGAGCCACGATCCGAAAAACTTTCCGTCCCTGTACGAAAACAGGTATCTGCAGCACGACATGTCGGCGCCGTTCTTTTCGCACGCATCGTAAAGCGTTTTAAGATAATCGGGATGCAGATAATCATCGCTGTCGACAAAAGCGATATAGTCCCCGCGCGACTGCCTTATTCCGAAATTCCTCGCGTCGCTGAGACCTCCGTTCTCCTTGTCGAAGATCCTGAACCTCGCGTCCTCCGCCGCGAACTTCGCGGCGATCTCCATGCTCCCGTCCGGGGTGCCGTCGTTTACGAGGATGACCTCAAAGTCCTTGAACGTCTGATTCTTAATCGACTCAAGACACTTGAAAATATAGCGTTCGACGTTGTATATGGGTACGATTACCGAGATGGAAACGTTCAATCAGGTTACCTCTGCATTTTCTGTGTCGGCATTCTGCCTTTTCTTTTTCAGCCCGGCAAAGGGCGCTGTCAGCAGAATCGTGCCGTAATATGTGACGGTGCGCCAGATCAGAATGGCGGATTTCATCGTCTGAGGGAGGAAATACGCGCTGAAAAACACGCTGAAACAATATTCGGTGACTCCGGAAGCCCCGGGAAGCGGGACAAGTCCCGATACCATGCTCACGAACGCCTCGGCGCACAGCATATCAAAAACGCCGTACCTGACGCCGAAAGCGCGGGAGATACAGTACGGCACGAGAAAATACGCCGTCATCTGTACAAACGTCACGACGTACGCCCTTATCATCAGCGGAGCGTTTCCCGTCATTTGTTTGTTGTTGTCGTGAAAAGAAGCGAGCACCTCGCTGATTTTCCGTTTTTTGCACTCAACGTCTTTTATCAGGCGGATCTTTCCTCCGAGATCGCAGAAGAAATAGGCAATCTTCGTCGTCAGAGCCTGATTGAAGGAAGCGAGCATCAGGACGGCTATCATGCCCACCTGCGCGGCGAACCCGGCTATCGACAGGACCCACATGGCGGGATTCATGAACTGCGACAGAAAGCCGAATTTCGCGGCGACGGCAACGATACAGTACGCGCAGAGCGTGAACTGCCAGACGAGAAACTTCTGAATGAGCGCTGATGTCCCGCTCCCCGGGTCTATCCCCATACGGGAAAACGCGAGGATCTGCATCGGTTGTCCGCCGGACGCGCCGGGGGTGACGGCGCAGTAAAACTGACCGGTCAGCCCGACCTTGATTGCCTGCCCGAGCGTAAATTCCGGACAGGAATGCTTTGTGAAAAGGTAAATTATATATGAATCGAGAAAAATGTTCAGAAGATGAATCGCAACTGCGGCGGCAATCCAGCCGGCGATGATCTCCACGTGATTTCTGGCGAGATCCACGATGCCGTCTTTCGAGAAAACGAAAAAGATTATGAGAAAAACGGTGAGCAGTACGATGCCTATATTAAAAAGCAGTCTCCACGGGAAACTTCGTTTTTTGTTTTCTTTCATCTCCCCACCCGAGACCGCATGATTATTATTCCGGCTCCTTCGGGGAGCCGCGCTCTCTGCATTTCAATCAGCAAGCCCGGATATTATATACCAACAGGGCGATTATGTCAAGTGCAAAAGCCCTCCCGAACTGACGCGAGGGCTTTTGACGTATGCTTTTATTTCGTTACTATATCCTCGGTGTCGCGGGCGATCATAAGCTCCTCGTTCGTCGGGATGACGTAGACCTTCACTCGGCTGTTTTTCGTCGAAAGCTCGACGATGTCAGACTGATGATGTACCTTCGCGTTGAGTTCGCGGTCTATCTCTATGCCGTAGAAGCTCATATCGGCGCAGGCGCGGTCGCGGAGCTCGGGGTTGTTCTCGCCCATTCCCGCGGTGAACACGACGGCGTCAAGGCCGTTCATGGCCGCTGCGTATGATCCGATGAATTTTTTGACCTGATAAGCGAGAATGTTAGCGGCGAGCCAGGCGCGGTGATCTCCTTCAAGGATTTTCGCCTCTATGTCACGGCTGTCGGATGAGATGCCGGAAACCCCGAGGAAACCGCACTTTTTGTTCATATAGTCTGCCATCTCGTCGGGAGAAAGATTCTTTTTCTTCATGAGATACGGGACTATCGCCGGGTCGATGGCCCCGCAGCGGGTCCCCATTTCAACTCCGTCGAGCGGAGTGAAGCCCATCGACGTATCGAGACATTTTCCGCCCTTGACCGCCGAAATGGACGCGCCGTTTCCGATGTGACACGTGACTATCCTGCTGTCTTCTTTCCTGATCCCCTCGGTTTTTTCGAGAATCTTCGCCATCTCTCCCGATACGAAACGGTGGGACGTCCCGTGAGCCCCGTAGCGGCGGATCTTGTAATCAACGGTGTCTTCGTATTTTATCGCGTAGGTGGACGCCTGCTCCGGAATGGTCTGATGGAACGCCGTGTCAAAAACGAGAACCTGGGGGACCTCCGGCATGACGGCGGTGCATCCCTCAATACCCATGAGGTGCGCCGGAGTATGGAGCGGAGCGAAATCGTAGCACAGACGGAGTTTTTCGATCACCTCGGGGGTCACTCGGCATGATTCGAAGAAATACGGACCGCCGTGGACCACGCGGTGACCGACCGCCTCTATCTCGTCCATGGAAGAAATGCATCCGAGCACGGGATCGGTGAGGGTGTCGACCACGATTTTCGTGGCGACGGCGTGGTTCGGCATCGGAATATCGCGCTTGGTTTTTTCGCCGTTCTCTCCGAGTCTGTGCTCGATACGTCCGTCGATCCCTATACGCTCGCAGATTCCCTTCGCAAGGACCTCGCCGCTTTTTGTTTCAAGCAGCTGATATTTCAGAGATGAGCTGCCCGCGTTTACAACAAGTACTTTCATTTTATGTATATCCCTTTCAGTTGTTGTCAGTTTCTGAGACTTTGGATCGGCGCCGGAATGCGCCCCCCGCGTGAGATGAAATCCTCGCAGGAACAGCCGTTTACCGGCATGATCGGCGCGTATCCGAGAAGCCCGCCGAACTCCGCGGTCTCACCGGCCTTTTTGCCGAAAACGGGTATGACCCGGACCGCCGTGGTTTTGGTGTTCGCCACGCCTATCGACAGTTCGTCGGCGATTATACCGCAGATCGAGCTGACCGGAGTGTCCCCCGGTATTGCTATCATGTCGAGACCGACGGAACACACCGCGGTCATCGCCTCGAGCTTTTCAAGCGTAAGGAAGCCCCTGCCGGCCGCCTCGATCATCCCGGCGTCCTCGGAGACGGGGATAAACGAGCCGGAAAGCCCGCCGACAGATCCGGAGGCCATGACGCCGCCCTTTTTCACGGCGTCGTTAAGCAGGGCGAGCGCCGCCGTGGTTCCCGGCGCCCCGACCGAGCCGAGACCCATATTTTCAAGTATATGCGCGACCGAGTCCCCTATCGCCGGGGTCGGTGCGAGCGAAAGATCGACTATCCCGAAAGGTACGCCGAGCTGATCCGACGCTTCCCTTGCGACGAGCTGACCCATTCGCGTGATCTTGAAAGCCGTTTTTTTGATGAGCTCCGCAAGCTCGTTGAACGGGCAGTTCCCTGCGCGTTTTACGGCGGCGGCAACAACGCCGGGACCCGAAACGCCGACGTTAATGACCGTCTCGGGCTCGCCCGCCCCGTGAAATGCGCCCGCCATGAACGGATTATCTTCCGGAGCGTTTGCGAACACGACGAACTTCGCGCATCCGATCGAATCTTTTTCACGCGTAAGATACGCCGTTTTCGAGATAACGTCGCCGCAAAGTTTCACGGCGTCCATGTTGATCCCCGCCTTCGTCGAGGCGGCGTTGACCGACGAACAGACGAACGACGTTTCCGAAAGCGCCTCGGGAATGCTTACGATCAGGTTTTCAGCCCCCTTCGTCATTCCCTTCTGAACGAGCGCGGTGTATCCGCCGATAAAGTTTATGCCGAGATCCGCGGCCGCTCGGTCGAGCGAGCGGGCCGTTTTTACGAATCCCTCGGGGCTGAGTCCCCCGCCGATAAGCGAGACCGGGGTGACCGATACGCGCTTGTTCACGATCGGTATTCCGTATTTTTTCTCGATCCCCTCGGCGACGGGCACGAGCTTTTCCGCCGAGCGGGTCACCTTGTCGTAGACCCTTGCGGCGAGGACGTCCGGATCGCCCGATGCGCAGTCGAAAAGTGAAACGCCCATCGTGACAGTCCTGATATCGAGGTTTTCGCCCCGTATCATATTTATTGTTTCAAGAATGTCTCCCGTTTCGAGCATAACGGCCTCAGATCTTGTGCATCGAGTTGAAGATATCCTCGTGCATCGTGTGGATATCGAGACCCCGTTCCGCGCCGAGCGCGGACATTTTGTCTACGAAATCGTTGAACGGTACGTTCATACGGTCAAGTTCGACTATCATTATCATGGCGAAATATTCGCCGAGGACTGTCTGCGATATATCGCTTATATTCGTTCCGTATTTCGCGCATTCGGCGCTCACCGCGGCGATTATACCCATATTGTCCCTTCCGGTGACGGAAATAACTGCTTTCATCCGACTATCCTCCCGTGACGGGAAATTATATCACAAATCCGGGGATAAATCAACCTTTCGGGAGGCTTTACTCAAAAAAACGGGAATCCCGGAAACCATACCTTATCGGCTGCATTACGAGTCGGCATTCCCCTGCCCGAATATCAGGAGCGCCACGGCTTTTCAGGTCCGTCTTTTCTCTGAAAAAACGATGAAGTGACCCGCACATATTTTCATTTCTGCTATGCTCCCAAGTATTCCGTTTTGTCAGGCAATACCGATATCATACGGTGCCGGACACACATGACGGCAAAAAATGCTTCAGAAGGCAAAAAGGCCGTCCGGAGCGCTTGCAAAAAGCAGCGGACGGGTGTATAATATATATTTAGTTTTGGAATTATAACGACCGGAGACTGAAATGGTTAGAAACGATCTGAGGAACGTGGCTATAATCGCCCACGTCGACCACGGCAAGACTACGCTCGTCGACCAGCTTCTGAAGCAGGGCGGCGTTTACCGTGAAAATCAGGCGACAGTCGAGTGCGTCATGGACAGCAACGCCCTCGAGCGCGAGCGCGGCATCACGATACTCGCAAAAAACACCGCCGTACACTACGGCGACGTAAAGATCAACATCGTCGACACGCCCGGACACGCCGATTTCTCGGGCGAGGTCGAACGCATACTCAAAATGGTAAACGGCGTCATTCTTCTCGTCGACGCGGCCGAGGGGCCTATGCCTCAGACCCGCTTCGTCCTTCAGAAGGCGCTGGAACTCAATCACCCGGTGATCGTCGTTGTCAATAAGATCGACAAGCCGGACGCGCGCATCGAAGAGGTCGAGGACGAAGTTCTCGAGCTTCTTATGGACCTCGACGCGACGGACAAACAGCTTGACAGCCCGATGCTCTTCTGCTCCGGCAGAGCGGGCACGGCCTCGTATTCGCCGTACGAACCCGGAACCGATCTCCGCCCGCTCTTTGAGACTATCCTCGAGTACATACCCGCGCCCGAGGGGGACGAAAACGGCGAGCTTCAGATGCTCGTTTCCTCGATCGACTACAACGATTACGTCGGGAGAATGGGTATCGGAAGGGTCGAGCGCGGCGTCATCAGACAGAATCAGGATATCTGCATCTGCAATTACCACAACAATATGACCCCCGTGAAGACCCGCGTCGTATCGCTTCAGCAGTTCGACGGTCTCGGCAGAAAGACCGTCGAGGAGGCGTATCCCGGAGACATTGTATGCTTCTCGGGAGCCGAGAGCATCACGATAGGCGACACGATAACGTCCGTCACGTGCCCCGAGCCGCTCCCGTTCGTCAAAATCTCCGAGCCGACTATCGAAATGACTTTTTCGGTAAACGACAGCCCGTTTGCCGGAAAAGAGGGCAAATACGTCACGTCGAGACAGATCAGAGAGCGTCTTTACAGAGAGCTCCTCAAGGACGTTTCGCTCCGCGTTTCGGACGGAGAGACCACCGACTGCTTCAAGGTCGCGGGACGCGGCGAGATGCATCTCTCGATCCTCGTTGAAACAATGCGCCGCGAGGGCTTCGAGCTTGCGCTGTCCGCTCCCCGCGTGCTTTACCGCGAGATCGACGGCGTGAAATGCGAACCGTTCGAGACCGTCATAATCGACGTGCCCGAGGAATACATGGGTAACGTGATGGAACGCCTCGGCGCTCGAAAGGGCGAGCTCGTTACGATGGGTCGCCGCGGCTCGCGCATGGAACTGCAGTATCTCATCCCGAGCCGCTGTCTCTTCGGATACAGGAGCGAATTCCTGACTTCCACCCGCGGCGAGGGCATAATGAACACCGTCTTCGAGGGCTACCATCCGTTCAAGGGCGAGATGCAGTCGCGTTCCACCGGATCGCTCGTCGCGTCGGAAGCCGGTGAGACGACCTCGTACGGGCTTTTCAACTCACAGGAGCGCGGTCAGCTCTTTGTCGGAGTCCAGACGCCGGTTTACGAAGGCATGATCGTCGGTGAGAATCCCAAGGCCGGCGATATCGAGATAAATCCGTGCAAGACCAAACACCTTACCGCTATCCGCAGCAAGGGAGCCGATGAAAAGCTCATCCTCACTCCGCCGAAGATCATGGGACTCGAAGAGTCCATCGAGTTCATCGCGGACGACGAGCTCATCGAGGTCACGCCGAAAAACATCCGCCTCCGCAAAACCATCCTCGATACCCCGACGCGCAAAAAAGCCCAGGCAAAGCTAAAACAGGGATAAACTTCAATCTGATATTATGAAAAACAGGTCGGGATTACGCCGGACCTGTTTTTTCATTTGCGGTTTTACGGAAGCCGTGAGTTTCAACTGATCATCCGAAAAAGCGAGATGCAGGATTTTGTGAGCCGGGAACCTCCGCGCCGCGCGATTTTCCGGTTGAAATATCTGTTTTTTTGTGGTACAATGAAAGAGAAAAAAGCGACGGGAGACATGGATATGAGATCGGATTTCAGAAAAAGCATGCAGGTCATAACAATCGCCCTCATTGCCTGTTTTATAACTGCGGTCTTTTCCGGCTGCATGCACGGACGGCCGGGCGCCCTGCCGGGAACAACCGACGGAAAAACGACCGGCGCCGTCGGAGAAACTTCCGGGCCGGGAGAAACCGGAGAGAGTGTTTCGACGGATATCCCGGAAACGGTCGGATCGTCCGGAATCGCCGAATCGTCAGCCCCCGCGGAAACATCGGGACAGATCTCCGGAATATCGGCGGAAGACACTGTCCTGACGGCTGAAATTACGGACGACGTTCCCGTTTCACCCGAATCTTCCGGAGAAGACGTCTGCAGTCACGTTAACACAGCGGTTGCGGATTACAGGGAGGCGGGCTGCCTCACTACGGGATACAGCGGGGACGTAGTATGCGCCGATTGCGGAGAACTCATTCAGAAAGGAAACGAGACTCCGGCAAAGGGACATACGCCGGTCACCGACGGAGCAAAGGCGCCTTCCTGCACTTCCGACGGCAAAACCGAGGGGGAACACTGCTCAACCTGCGGCGAGATATTAAGGGCTCAGGAAACGATACCGGCGCTCGGGCACGACTACGCCGAAAAAACCGTCGCACCGACCTATACCTCGGAGGGATATACGCTTCACACCTGTTCAAGATGCAAAAAAAGTTATAAGGACAATTTTGTAGAAAAGCTCGTCGATCCGAACGCCGTTCAGGGAAGCGGAACGAAGGCCGATCCTTACAGAATCGCGACGGCTGCGCAGCTTGATTCACTCAGAGACTATATATCGAAAAAGGGGCTCTTTTTCCGGCAGATCGCGGATATAGACGTCGGGGAATTTGCCTCCTGGGAACCCATAGGCACGGAATCAAAGCCATTCCGGAACAATTACGACGGGGGCGGTTTCGTTATCACCGGTCTTTCCGTGACCGGGAAAGACGGCAGCGACAGCTGCCTCGGACTTTTCGGAGCGATAAGCGAAGCTACGTTCTCGAACGTTAAAGTGACCGGAGCGTCGGTCGCAAACTGCTCCAACAGCTGCGGAATACTCGCGGGGCGGGCAATTCTTTCCACGATCGACGGATGTTCTGTCAGCGGGACCGTATCCGGTAATACCGAATGGGGCGGACACAATATCGGCGGACTGGTCGGATACGTCGAGGGCTCGGCTCTGAAAAACTGCATTTCAAACGGCACGGTCTCGAACGGAGCTTCAAACGTCGGAGTTCTCGCCGGGATGGTCAAAGAGTATCACAATGAGAAAAAGAACACCGATACGCTGCCCTCGGTATCGGGATGTGCCTCGGCAGGATCGGTTTCCGGGAACGACAACGTAGGCGGGCTCATCGGATGCGACATGTGCGCCGACGTCACGAGAAGCTCGTCGGGCGCTTCGGTGACCGCGTCCGGCGGGCACGCCGGGGGTCTCATCGGGCTCCTTGACGACGCGGGAGACGAGGTCGCGGCGCCTTCCGTATCATATTGCTTCGCGACCGGCAGTGTAAGTACAACGGGAACAGGATACGGCGCCGCTTTTGTCGGCGGTCTTATCGGACACGGCACTTTTGACAACGTGATTCACGATTGCTACTCGACCGGGAATATCGTATGCTCGGGATCGTGGAGCGACTGTCAGGACAACTGGATGAGTTCGGTCTGGCTGAGATACCGCAATCCCGCGGGGGCGCTCATCGGATGTATGGAATCGACTTTCCACGAGAAAAACGGCTCGGAGCGATACGCTCTTACGGTCTATAACTGTTACGCGACGGGCTCCGTGACCTTCAAGAAATCGCCCTGGGTAAGCGATACCGGAATAGCGAACGGCTCGCTCATCGGCTGCGTATATGACAAACATACGTATTACAACTGCAAATCCGGGAGCGCGGAGGGAAAACAGGATATATTCTTCGGACGGACTGAAAACAATTACTGCGTAAGCACCTCGAGAGAATATTATCTCGCCATCACGAGATACGGCAGAACGCTTCCCGAAGGGGAATCGACGAGCCATACGGTTGTCACGAACATAACCGCCGCTGATTTAAAGAGCAAATCGACCTTTGCCGGATTTGATTTTTCAAAGACCTGGAAAATGGGAGATTCCGGCCCGGCGCTTCGCGACTGCGCGGCGGTATAGACGAGGGCGAAAGTCGTTTCTTTCGAATAAAAAAACAGAGGAGCGCGTCCGCGCTCCTTTATTTATCGTCACATATAACCGACGGTTTCGCAAAGCGGCTTTCTCAGGCCGTGATTAGGAAGCGGACCGGCGCCCTCCGCCGCGTATCCGAGATCCATCAGCATAAGAATTTCTTCATCGTCCGGCAGGCCGAGCGCCTCCGACGCTTTTTCAGGATCGAAGAAATTGATCCAGCAGCTGTCAAGCCCGGCGTCGGCCGAGGCAAGGAGCATGTGAGTCGCGACGATCGCGGCGTCCTCGGCTCCCGAATCGCGCTTCCCGCCCGGGTAGGTGAAGACGTTGTTTTTATTGTACGCGACGACAAGCACGACGGGCGCGCCGTAGCGGCACGGGGTGACTGAATCTATCTTTTTGAGCGCCTCCTCCGACCTCACGACGTAAATACGCTGTTCCTGAAGGTTTTTCGCCGTCGGGGCGAGACGTCCCGCTTCGAGAACCGCCGCGAGTTTTTCATCCTCCACCCCGCCGCGACCGCTGTATTTTTTGCACGAAAATCTGTTTCTGATAACGTCTGTGAACTCCATTGTAAACCTCACTTGTTTTGATTCCGCGCGACGGCTGCGTTTGTATATTCCGTAAAGAAAAGAGAAAGCGCAGCGAACGCGACCATGACGAAAGGAAGCGACCTCATCGAAAGAAACTCCGACAGTTTGCCGAAAAGATACGGGGCGCTCGTCGTGCCGATATAGGCAAAGCCCATCTGTACCCCGATTATCGATCCCGAGTATTTCCGGCCGAAATACGACGGAGTTGAATGAATGATACACGGATATACCGGACCGCATCCGATACCGGCGAGCACGAATCCGACGGCCGCGGGAATACTGTTCCGAAGCGGCGCGGAGATAAGAAGCGACGCCGCCAGAGCCGAGAGCAGACCGCCCCGTATGAGCAGCCGGTCCCCGAGCTTTTCGGATATAAAACCGCAGAACAGACGGCTGACCGTCATACCGATATAGAACATCGAGGCAAAAAAGGCCGCCTTTTCGCTGTCAGTTCCGTAAACGTCGCAGAAATACGTGCTTGCCCATACCATCGGGAGGTTCTCAAGCGCGCAGTAAAAGAGAAATCCGAGAAAAAACGCCGCGACTCCCTTTAATCTGAACACTCCGGGAATTGAAAGAACGATCTGCTCGCTGTCCGCGCCTCCGTCCTCCAAGCTTCTTTCGCTCTTTTTCCAGAGCGGCACGGCGGCAAACATGGAAACGGCTATTATCAGCTGAATGAGAGCTACGAACCTGTATCCCCCGTGCCAGCTCGCTTCCGTTCCGAGACTGAAACCCATAATATAGGGGCTGACCGTCGCGCCGATACCCCAGCAGCAGTGAAGCCAGCTCATGTGCCGAGCGGAAAGATGGAGCGCAACGTAATTGTTAAGACATGAGTCGATCGCCCCGGCGCCGAGCCCGTACGGTATCGCGAAAATGAAAAGCTGCCACACGGAGGTCGCGAAGGAAAAGCAGATCATCGCGACGGACGTCGTGAGAACGGATATCGCGACAAGCAGCCCCGATCCGATCCTTTTTACGATTCTGACCGAAAAAAGCGATGATATGATCGTACAGACCGATATTATCATCGAGACGGCGCCGGCTGCCGAAACAGCGGCGCCGATGTCGCCGTGCATGACCGGCCACGCCGAGCCGAGGAGCGAGTCCGGAAGTCCGAGACTTACGAAAGCGACGTAAATTACGATTGTAAGAATAAGCGACATGGATAACCCGGGGGAAAAATCACCTTACAAGTCCGTGTCTTTTGAAGAACGCGGCTATCTTTTCCCCTTTTGGAAGGAGGAGCAGATCCTCT
>JAFTDQ010000045.1 GCA_017454075.1 Clostridia bacterium | reverse complement strand
GGATATCACGGAGATGAAAGAAGTCATGGGTGATCTGGTTTGGTTCATAATAATCGGGATACTGTTCGCGGCGCTCGGAGCGCTGTTCGTCCGGCTCGGCCTGCTGATCCGGTACGGACAGAGAACGGATCTCATCATAAAGTATCACTGCGACAAAGTCAGCGAGGAAAACAAAAAGGCGTATTGCGCGCTTGCGGGTACCGGCGTCTTAATAATCGGAGCCGGTTTTCTCGTTTCGGGCGTCTGCGCTTTCCTTGTCCGGTCGGCGCTTTCCCTTGCCCCGATGGCCCTCGGTCTTCTCGCGGGGATCGTGCTCCTTATCCTGGCGTCCGCAAAATATAATCGCCGTCAGGCGGAGGAAAAACCGTGAGTGTTGTAAAAAACGAGATCCCGATTCTCGAATACGACTCCGATCCCGCGGCGGTGATCCGGCCGGGGCACGGGCTCCTCGGGATAACGCTGCCGAAAAAGGCGGTCTTCGCCTTTCTGCGCGACGAGGTCGACCGCTTTGCAGCGGAACACGGGGCGGAGACCGTGACGTTTTTCGAGTCGGCGACGAAAAAATATCCGGTGTACGTTATGGACTCGGGCGGCGCCGGGATATGTCTCGTCCAGGCGCCGGTCGGAGCTCCCGCGGCGACGCAGATCCTCGACTGGCTGATCGCCGGCGGCGTGAAAGAGATAATAAGCTGCGGCTCCTGCGGAGCGCTGGCGCCGATCCGGGAAAACGCCTTCCTGATCCCCGTCAGAGCCCTCCGCGACGAAGGGACGTCGTATCACTACCTCCCGCCGGCGAGATTTGCCGAAACCTCGGAAAAGGCCAACGCCGCCATCAGAAAGGCGCTGACGAAACGCGGCGTCCGCTGGGAAGAGGTCACCGTATGGTCGACCGATGGATTTTTCCGTGAAACGCCGGAAAAAGTCAGATACCGCCTGAGCGAAGGCTGCCGGGCGGTGGATATGGAATGCTCCGCGCTCGCGGCGTGCTCCGAAATGAGGGGCGCGGTATTCGGTCAGATCCTTTTTACCGCCGACACGCTCGCCGACCCCGCGCGGTACGACGAGCGCAGCTGGGGAGAGGACTCCGTCGCGCTCGCCCTGCGGCTCGCCGTCGAATCCGTCCTCAACATATAAAATATCCCGCCGCGCCTCCCGGCGGGATATTTATTCGTCCCCGTCAAAATTGAATAATCCGCGGTTTTGTGTTATAATATCGGAAGAAAAAACGGCGGGCGGAGCAAGGGCAGCCACGGAGGGTTTTATTATGAGCGACAGCAGCAAAAGATTCGAGTTTTCCGGCAAAAAGGGCGTTTTTGAGGACGCGCAGGTCATAGTCGACAAAAAGACCGGCGTTCAGTATCTCTTCGTCACGTGGGGCTACGCCGGCGGGCTCACCGTACTCCTCGACCGTGACGGCAAACCCCTTGTCGATCCCGACTTCGCAGGGTGAGACCGTGCTGAATCAGTTTTCAAGGACGGAGCTCCTCCTCGGGGCGGAGGCGATGGAAAAGCTCCGCTCGGCAAGGGTGGCGGTCTTCGGCATAGGCGGCGTCGGCGGCTACGTCTGCGAGGCGCTCGTGCGGAGCGGCGTCGGACGCTTCGACCTGATCGACGACGACCGGGTCTGTCTCACTAACATCAACCGCCAGATAATCGCCACGAGAAAGACGGTCGGCATGTACAAGGTCGACGTCATGAAGGAGCGCATGCTCGATATCAACCCCGACGCCGAAATAACCGTCCGAAAATGCTTTTTCCTCCCCGAAAACGCCGACGAATTTCCTTTTGAAGAATACGACTACGTCGTCGACGCCGTGGACACCGTCGCCGCAAAGATCGAGCTCGCCGTCCGGGCGCAGAGCCTCGGCGTCCCGGTCATAAGCAGCATGGGCGCGGGCAACAAGCTCGACGGAAGCCGCTTCCGCGTTTCCGACGTCTATAAAACCGACACCTGTCCGCTCGCGAAGGTCATGCGCCGGGAACTCAGAAAGCGCGGCGTGAAGGCGCTCAAGGTCGTATATTCCGACGAGGAGCCGAAAAGACCGCTCGACGACGATTCGATAAGCTGCCGGTCGCACTGCATCTGCCCTCCCGGGACAAAGCGCAAGTGTACCGAGCGGCGCGACATACCCGGCAGCGTCGCCTTCGTACCCTCGGTCGCCGGGCTGATAATCGCCGGGGAGGTCGTTAAAGACCTCGCCGGATACGGAAAAGACCCCCGGAAGGAGCTCTGAAAACGATATGAAAAACATGAAAAAAGGCGGCAACTGGGCGGCGTATTACGACCCCGACACGGGGCGGTATTTCGCCGAGATAATGTACACGAGCCGCGAGGGACGCGAACAGTACGACTACGAGATCACGGCGGACGTCTACGGTCGTCTCGGCACCTTCTCCGACGACGTCGAAAACGAGCGGCTTATAAAGACCGCGCGTATGACGTACTCTTTCGAAAACACTATGTACGGCACCCTCGGCCCCGAACGCACCGTCTGGGACGCCGAGGCGCTTGAGACCATGGGCAAAGCGGCCGGCAAGGCCGAGGCCGAGGTCGACAGACGCAAAGGCAAAAAGAAAAAATGACCGCCGGGGGCCAAAAAACCGCCGAAGAGCCGGTCAGCCGATTAAGTAAAGGAGAAAAAACATGCTTGAAACGGGAACCGCCGCGCCGGACTTTACGCTTCCGGATCAGAACGGGGAGATGAAAAGTCTCTCGGGCTTTCGCGGGAAAAAGGTCATACTGTATTTCTATCCGAAGGACATGACGTCCGGCTGCACGAAACAGGCCTGTTCGTTTGCGGAACTGTATCCTCAGTTCAGGGAAAAGGGCGCCGTCATTCTCGGCGTGAGCAAAGACAGCGTCGCCTCGCACAAAAAATTCGAGGAAAAGCACGGCCTGCCCTTCACGCTCCTTTCCGACGCGGAGCTCGCGGTCGCGTCGGCGTATGGCGTGCTCAAAAAGGACGCGGACGGAAACCCGACGCGGAGCCTTATCCGCTCGACCTTCCTTATCGACGAAAACGGAGTGATAGTCCGCGCGCTCGGCGCCGTTAAGGCCTCGGAAAACCCCTCCGACATGCTCGCCGCGCTGTAAAACGACAATAACGCAGAACAGAAAAACCGCCTCCGCGCACCGGCGCGGGGGCGGTTTGTTTTTTGTCTCATCCGTACATTGAAAGCTCGGCGGAGTCCATGAACTGACACATTGAAAGGTTGAACTCACGGTAGTCGGCCTTTGAGAACTCTTCGTTTGCGCACGCGACGGTCGCGCGCACGAGGTCGAGCTGATTGAAAAAAGTTACGGACAGCGGAACGCCGATTATCTTCGAAACTCCGCGCACAGTGAGCCGGCCGCTCTCCTCGATCGATGAAACGTCGTCCGGTCCGCCGATCTTGACCGCGCGTTCGCCGGAGGCGTCCCCGACGATGATCTCCGGGTCCTCCGTATACTCCCATATGAGCGCGGCGGCGCGCAGGATATGCTCCCAGCCGACCCTGTACGTGAGATTCCACTCCGAAAACAGCCAGGCGCCGTCCTTTTCAACTCCGAGAAGCTTCACGGGCCGTCACCCCTGGCTGGAAATCTCCGAAAGGAGCTCCGCGCGCTTTGCAAGAAGTTCGCCGACGAGCTTTTCGGCGCCGTCCGCCGGACCGTTCCTGAACATTTCGGTAAGCGCGGCGACCGGGGTGAGGAGCGGGGTCAGGGCGAGGTTCGCCGTCACGCCCTTGAGCGAATGAGCGAGCGCGAAGGCGCGCTCCGCGTCGCCCGCGCCTACGGCCTCGGCGAGAGAGTCAAAGGCAGGGTCCGAGACCGCCTTAGTGACGAGTTTCAGATAAAAAGCCTCGTTGTTCATGCAGCGGGCGAGTCCCTCGCCGACGTTCGCCCCGAACTGACGCAGATAGTTCACGGTAAGCATTTTTCTGTCCTTTCTTTTTTCTCTTTTTTTCGTTTCATCCCTTCGGGGTAAGGCGCGCGGCGAGATATTCGCCGAACTCGGCGGCCGGCATCGGACGCGCGAAATAGTATCCCTGTACCATGTCGCAGCCCATTTCCCTCAGAGCGAGCATCTGCTGCTCGGTCTCCACGCCTTCGGCAATCATCGGCACGGAGAGCGAGGCCGACATGTCTATCACGGCCTTCAGCATTCTCGCGTTCCCGTTTTCCTTAAGCCCGTTGCGCACCAGCGCCATATCGAGCTTCAGCGCGTCGATCGGCAGGGTCGAGACCGCGTTTATCGACGAGTAGCCCGAGCCGAAATCGTCCATTTCGATGACGAATCCGATCTCCCTCAGGCGCTTTACGGTCTCGATTATGCGCTCGGCGTTTTCGGTATAAGCAGACTCGGTGATCTCGAGGTGGATAGCCTCGCAGGGGAGACCGTTCTCATCGGCGATCGCCTTCATCGTCTCGGGGAGATCCGGATCGGACATATCGACGCGCGAGACGTTTACCGAGATCGGAACGACGTTTTCGAACCGCTTTCTCCATTCCGAGATGAAAGAGGCCGTCCTCCTCCATATATAGTCGTCGAGCTTGCGTATCAGACCGTTGTTCTCGAGAAGCGGGATGAACCCGCCGGGGGAGACGAACCCGAGCGTGGGGTGGATCCACCTGACGAGCGCCTCCGCGCCGCATATTACGGGCGTTTCCGGCCGGATGTCGTACTTCGGCTGGAACCACACCGAAAACTGTCCCTTTGCGACCGCCTCGTCGAAATCGTCGATGAGCCGTTCGTTGTACATCTCCTTTTCGTGGAGCGCTCCGTCGTACAGCGCGATGAAAGCCGTATAGCTGTTTCTCAGCGTGTCGGCGGCGATCTTCGCCCTGTCAAAACGGTGTTCCATCTCTATCGATCTGTCGCACCCGGGGCAGACGCCCATGCGGACCCTCACGCGTCCCGCGTCTCCTCCGCAGGCGGCGGAGACTATTTTTTCAAGATAAGGGGCGTAGTCGTCCTCGTGCGGGCCGTACATCAGGAAGGTGTCGGCGCCGCGGCGGCATCCGATCCCGCCCGTCCGCTCTGTTATCTCAAGGACAGCCGCGGCCATGCGTTTGAGAACGCCGTCGGCGTACGCTCTTCCGAAACGCTCGTTTATCATCTGAAAGTGATTCACGTCGATGACGACGGCGTCGGTCTCCGTTCCCGGGTGATAATCGTCGTACTGTCCCGCGTACCGGAAGAAATACTCCCTCGTGTAGAGCCCCGTGAGGGCGTCGCGCTCCGTCTCTCTGATGAGCAGTCTGTCTTCGTAGAGCTCTATCGTACGCCTTACCCTCGCCTGCACCACGGCCGGCATGGGATAGGGCTTCGTGATGAAATCTATCGCTCCGATATTGAGGCACTCGACCTCGGCTCCCGAGTCCGCCGTCATGACGATAACGGGGATCCCCGAGAACCTCGGGTCCTCCTTTATCCAGCGGAGGATGTCGAGCCCGTGCACGTCCGGGAGTATGAGATCGAGCAGCACGAGACTGAGCCGGTCGCCATACCCGAGTATCGTTTCCCTGGCCTCCGCGCCGTTCTCCGCGCATATCACGTCGTATTCGTCCTCGAGATACGCGGTCAGGATGTGCCGGTTGACGAATTCGTCCTCGACGATGAGGATCTTACGTTTCGGCTTGCTCACCGGAAAATCCGTTCTGATTTCCGCCATGGTGTTTTCTCCTTGCCTGAATCGCAGGTAAACTGAATTACGGGGCTTCTCAATCCGTTTCCCGTTCCCCGATAAGCCGCGCGAGCGCGTCGGGGTTGTTTTTCGTTATCATTCCGAGCTTTTCGCATTCCTCAAACCCGGGGCATTCTCCGCAGGAGCCGTATCCCCTCTCCTCCGAACACTTTTTTATCGGACAGAGGGACTCGCAGAACGGCGTTTTCGCGCCGTCCGCGCGGCATCCTTCGCAGTTTATCATATCGGGGGTTATTTCGACGCGGTTGAGCTTCGACCACTCGCGGGCGACCTTTGCCCTGAGAGCGTCGTCGTTTCTCGCCGTCGCGATAAACGCCTCGCATTTTTCACAGTCGAGCCCGCAGCGGGCGATCGTTTTTCTCATATCCGTCTCTCCTTCGCGGCAGAAGCCGTGGCCGCCGCCGTGGCCGCCGCCTCCTCCGCCGCCCGAGCCGGACGACGAGCTGTTGCTGTACGTGTACGTCCGGATGAGCTTTGAGGTGACGTTGCTTATCCTTATGCTCTTTTTCCTGTTCGGGTCGAGCTGATAGACCTCCTGCGGAGGCTTTATACCCGTTTTCGAGACGACGTACACGAAGACGCCGAGCAGCGCGGCGCTCAGCGCGACGAGCGCGTTGCTCATGTGCTTCATCGGCTGAGGAATCGAGATCCCCGCCAACACCTGACGGGTCTGTTCAAGGGCCTTTTCGGCGCAGAGGACGTAGTCCCCGGCCGACGCGTAGCGGTAAACGTTGTCGGTTATGCTGTCGCACTTTTCGGCGCTCAGTCGGGTGTTCGAGTCCGAGGTGTAGAGATACAGGTATCTGTTGTCCATGTCGATCAGGAACACTATCCCGTCCGATCCTCCGAAAACCGACCTGTAGGTCCTCGCCGCGTACGACTGAGTCGAAACCCCGCCGGTGTCGGACGTCGTCACGACGGCGACGGGATAATACGAGGTGACGGGAAGCATGGCGTCCCGGAGCTTTTCCTCCTCCGCCTCCGAAAAGAGCTCCGCGCCGTCGATAAGAGTTATCTTCGAAGCGTCGGTCCCTCCGGACGACGCTTCACGGCGCCCGTTCATAACTCCCCTGAAAATATCGACCCCGAAGGGGAGAAGCAGGATGACGATCGCGACGGCGAAAACGGCGTTGAGCGCCTTTGGGCTGAGTTTAGTCATTGCCGTCGCCCCCTCTCTTCATGGTGAAAACGGGTATATCCCGCGAGGAAAGGGCGTTCTGCTGTCTTATGAGATCGAAGTCCGACCAGACCGAGAGGATCATGCTGAACACCCCGGCCCCGTAGTAGACAGGGTCGGAGACCGTCCCGGAGAGCAGCACGGCGGCGCCGGCGATCAGACCGAGCAGCGTCTTCCACCAGCCGCGCAGTCTGACGGAAAGCGGGACGCTGAACTTCCACACGGTCTTCCCCGCCTTCCTGAATATACTGTGCGGCCGATGACCGGCGGGGGATGCGGTCTTCGCGAACTCCCGGATCCCGATCCGACCTATATCGTCGAGATTTTGTTCCCTTATATACACGTCCGAGGCGTATTTTCTCTGAATTATCCCGAAAATGAGAAGAATTATCTCCGAGATCAGGAGGAAAACGTCCGGCTTGAGCGTTAAAAATATGTTGAGCAGAAGCGAAACGGCCGCGGCTGTGATGACCGATATCCTCACGTATTTGAATGGATCGGCGGGTATCTCGGCGGCGACGTCGCCGTTCTGTCCGTTTATCGCCGAATAGGTGACGCGGTCCCCCTTCCGCTTCGTGTTGAGCCACACGGGAAGAAGGAGCTTTTTCGTCTGAAGCTCGATCGGCGGATCGACGTTTCCGAGATCTACCGAAATGCCGCCGTATTTTATCCCGCTCCCGCGGATGTCGTTCCTGACAAGGCCCTTTACGACGCCGGAATAGGCCTCCTCGCTCACGTTGCCGCCGTCGGCGTAGAATCCGGCGAGGTAGGAGGTCTCAAACGGCTTCGCCCCGTCGGGATTGAAGGTGTCGACGGTCTCGCTCATGCTGTCGGGGAAGGCCTCGGCGGCGTCGAATCTCGTCCCGTCGTAGTTCGCCTCGAGGTCGAACTCCATCTCGTATTCCCTGACGGTCGTATAGCTGCCGCTGCTCGTCCTGCTCGTGCCCTTCGTCCTGACGTGCCCCGCCGACGCGGTCTCGTAAACGTAGTACGGAACGTATATGCCGACGAGCTTTTCCTTCGTCCCGCTGAAAAGCCAGGGCCGGGCAAAGCCGGAGTTCTTCAGCTTTTCCTCGTAGAGCGCCGCCGCCTGTTCCTTTGTGACGGAAAACGGCACGATGCCGTCAGGGCGGCTGTCCTCGACTATCCGCCGTGTGAACGCGACGGGCGAGCCGCAGTAGCTGCAGAAGGTCGAGATCGTGTCGTCATAACTGAGCACCGCCGCCCCGCACTGGGAACACACGAGCTCGTTTGTGACGTACAGATTGTTTCTGTCGAGATATTCCTGATATTCTTCCCTGCGGATCACGCTGTCGCAATGACCGCAGGTCATCGCCTCTTTTTCGATATCGTATCTGATATCGGCGCCGCAGTGCGGGCAGACGAAGGCCTTCATGCCTGTTCTTTCCCTCCGTCATCGGGGAACAGCCGCCCGAGCTTCGAAAGCTCGCCGGGGTCGTCCGCCGGCTGTTTCAGGTGTATGATCACTGCGCCGGGATAGAGCTTTCTCAGCTTTCCATCCGCCTTTTTGGCGTATCCGCTGCCGCTGTACAGGACGAAGGACAGTCTTTTCCCGGACAGATCGGTGTCTCTGAGAACAGTGTTGACGGGGCTTGCCGTCCGTCCGTTCCAGATCGGGGAGCCGACCGCGACCTCGTCGAAGCCGCTCACGTCCCGGTCGTAGCCGACGAGGGGCGGCGTCTGACCGATAAACGCCGAAAAGCCTCCCTTGAGCATCCTCGGGAGGAGCTTTTCGCTGAGGGGAAAGTCCGGCTCGATCTTTCTTATCTCATAGCCGTTTTCTTTCATTTTCGCGGCGACGGCGTCGCCGTTTCCGCTGTAGCTGCAGTAAATAAAAATCTTTGCCATGAAAACCCCCGCTCCGGTCACGCCGGATCCTTGTTGTCCCCGACGTCGATCAGGTATCTTTCGAGCCGGCGGCCGTTCTTTTCGTCGTAAACCGTGGACTCGTAAACGCCGCCGTTTTTGAGTATCGTCCTCCGGCTGCCCTCGTTCCCTTCGACGCAGGTTATGAGGACTTTTTCAATGCCGAGCTTCTTACACACGGGGAGGACCTCGCGGAGCATCGCCGAGGCGTAGCCCTTCCTTCGCTCAGACGGGCGGACGGAATAGCCGATATGACCGCCGTATTTTTCGAGATATTCGTTGAAATAATGCCTTATCTGTATCACCCCGACCATTTTACCGTCGGATTCCCGGACGTAAATATACTGGGTCGACGGGACCATCCCGGGCGGGACCGTCTCCTCGCGGCTGAGCGCCTCGACCTGATCGAGCCAGTCGCGGGTGTCGTCGAACCTCCGGAGCGAGCCGCATCCGTCCATCGAGCCCTCGGTTTCGAGAAACTCCCTGCGGTACGCCTGTATCTCGGCGTCATATTCCATAGAAGGGACAATCAGCTTCATTGTTTTTCCTTTCTCTTTTACCCGGCGAGGGCGTCCACCAGCCCGCGGAGGAACTCCCCGTCGTCGACTTCCTCGACGAGGAGCATCTCCCTCCCCCCGGGATACGGGATCTCCCGCGGAGCGTCCGGCAGGAGCTTTTCCGCCGTCCCGGTCGGCTTCACGAGAAATCTGTCGTCGTAGATCCCGCCGACTATCTTCCCGCGGCAGTATATTATAAACTCTCCCATCATAGCCCGGAAGGTCACGCAGCCGAGCGGTGCGAGCTGATCCATAATAAAATCAAGATATCCTCTGCTCGAAGACACGGGCGGCCGCCTTTCTACTTTCCGTCGCCCCGGACGATGCTCCGGAGCCCGTCCCGGAATTCCGCGAAACGCCTCGGAAAGTTCTGGGAACCGGACGCGGATATCTCTTTCCCGCCGTTAACTCTCGCCCGGAACGTAAACGCGAGACCGTCCTTAACCATCTTCGGATGCTTCCCGTGAAATCCGTCCCAGGAGTAAACCCGGCAGCCGTTGAGCAGCGAGAGAACGCGTTCGACGGGGCATACGACCCGTCTTTCCGGCTCCGGAAGGGGCTCGCCGGGTAAGAAAAACCCGACGTATTCCGACACCTCGGCGGCGCCGTCCTTCATGACTATCCGGAACTCGGCCGCGTCGCGCATCCCTCTCAGGCTGAGCGAAACGGACTCGAAAGAAACGATCGGTGTATGAAAAAGATTCAGGGAAAAAGCCATACGCCCTCCGTCGCCGCGGCGCCTATAATTATTCAATGTATATTTTACCATCTTTCGCCCGGGTTTTCAAGTGCGGAGAAAAAAAGAGGTCGAGGCGCGGCCGGCATTTGAAAGCCTTATCCTTGAGGAGAAGGTGGTCGCGGAGCGACCGGATGAGGTGGAAAAAACAGCGCAGAGCAATAATATACATTCTTCGGATAAAGAGCGATGCAAAAAAAGTCGCCTCCCTTGTGTAAAGGGAGGTGCCGAACGCAGTGAGGCGGAGGGATTGGCCGGGCGATGGCGACAGGCGACAGATTGAACAAATCATCTGTGCCTTTGTTATAACAATCCCTCAGTCATCCTCGCTTCGCT
>JAFTDQ010000044.1 GCA_017454075.1 Clostridia bacterium | reverse complement strand
GTATTTTTTCAGGTAGTTACGATACTGGTCGGCGTCGTAGCCGCCGTACATCGGGAGTAGGTTTGTAAAACTGAGATTGCCGGTCGCGGCGCGGTAGCCGTCCACGCACTTCGCGACGTCCGGGAAAATATCCTCTCTCGGTTCGTCCCAGATGTAATGCCCCTCGGTCATCGGGCAGGCAAGGCAGGGATAGTAGTCGACCGACAGCTCCGCGCGATAATCCAGATCCTTTTTCGCGGTAACACCGTAATCAAACCAGATCGCGTGGATCTCATAGACCGTCAGGTAACGCAACAGATCATGGAGTTTGGTCGTGATCTCCTTGTTCTGGACAAAGCATACGGGGTTGTAGGCCATCCGGTTGAAACCGGCGTCGCGCAGTTCGGCCACCATCTTTTCGGTGCAGTCGAACAGGATCCCCATGTTGCAGGTCGCCGCCATCGTGAATTTCGGTTTGCGGTAGCGGTTGCGGATGTTCATGCGGTCGAAGGAAAGTTCGTCTTTCGAGAACGTCCCGTAGAGGTCGCACCCGACGTCCCTACGCAGGAAGGAATAGACCGCTTTGATGTCCGCCCAGTAGGAATTGCCGCCGAGATAGAGGGAGCCGTCCCGGATCATTTTGGCGTAGTCGAGAACGCCCCAACCGTCGTATCGGACATCCCGAGCGGCGCCGATGACGATCTCATGGGCAGTTTTCGGCGTCGTCGGATCGACGACCTTCAGGTCGGCGTCAAAGCCGCGGTTCAGCTCTCCGGCAAACCATTCGATATCGGCTTTTTCCTCGGCGGAATAAGTCGCCGGATAGACGATCTGAAACGAGCGGATGTCGGTCCCGGCGATTTTCAATGTGCGCGGTTTTTCTTTTTTCATGGTTGCTTTTCTCCTGTGGTATAAGAAACCTTAACCCATATCAAATTCGGTCAGCATAACTTCCCTCGCGCCGTTTTCGTCCACGCGAAGCGTCTTTACCTCGAACGCGGAAAGTCTTACGGAAATATCCGTATTCAGCGGAACGAAACGGACGGTTCCCTCGGCTCCCTTGCCCGAGTTATCGTAAACACGCATGATCCAAGCCCCGCTTCCGTCCTCTGCTTGCTTCAGGGCGCTGACACTGATGCGGTCATCAGATACGTCAAGCCCCTTCATCATTCTGGGAAGCTTCCCTTCATGGCATCCCTCAAGAAGCACAACGGGAGGATTATTCAGGATGTCCGCTTTTTGAGTGAGAGCAGTGGTATCCAGTTCATTGCTCCATGTGATGCGATAGTTGAATTCATGAAGTCCGAGATCCGTAAATACCCAATCCTCCCGCTTTGCCTCAATGCCGTGATTCGCATAGCAGACCGTACGCGCAAAAGACAGATAAAGATCCTTGCCGTCAACCTCGTAGCTGTATTTGCAATCGTTGATAAGCGCGACCGTATAGTCTCCCGAAAGCGCGCAATAACGCTGACAAACATCCTCGCCGTATCCGGCGTCAGCCGGCTTGGTCTTATATCCGAACGGTATTTCCGCGACGGATACGCCGTTCTCAACGTTTGTGTTCACGCAAAGTCGCGTTACCCGCAAGCCGTCATTCAGCATCATTCTCACATGAACGCTGATGTCTGCGCTTGCCTCGTTCAGTGAAACGATCTGCACAAGCTCGGAATGTTCGTACTCATAGGTTATCTCAAACGACGCACGGATAGGACCGTTTTCGAGTAGCTTCACACTGCGAACACG